>NZ_LZSZ01000019.1:0-1253 GCF_001665645.1 Mycobacterium sp. 852002-30065_SCH5024008
AGGTGTTTGACTTCGGGGCGTTACCGCCGGAGGTTAATTCCGGTCGGATGTATGCGGGTCCGGGTTCGGGGCCGTTGATGGCTGCGGCGGCGGCGTGGGATGAGATTGCTGCTGAGGTGGCTGCGGCGGCTAGTGGGTATAGCTCGGTGGTTTCGGAGTTGACGGCGGGGCCGTGGGTGGGTCCGGCGGCGTCGTCGATGGTGTCGGCGGTGGTGCCGTATGTGAGTTGGTTGGGTGCGGTGGCGGGGTTGGCCGAGGACACGGCCAGTCAGGGTCGGGCGGCGGCGGCGGCTTTTGAGGCGGCGTTTGCGATGACGGTGCCCCCGCCGGTGATTGCGGCCAATCGGGTGTTGTTGGCGACGTTGATCGCGACGAATTTCTTTGGGCAGAACACGCCGGCGATTATGGCGACCGAGGCTCAGTACATGGAGATGTGGGCCCAAGACGCGGCGGCGATGTATGGGTATGCGGCGGCCTCGGCGACGGCCTCGGAGTTGGCGCCGTTTGATGCCCCGCCGAATACCACTACTCCCGATGGGGTGGCCGATCAGGCGTTGGCGGTGACTCAGGCCGCCCAGGAGCCGGCGGGCAACACCGCCCAAACGGTGGCCTCGAGCACCCCGCAATTGGCGAGCACGCAATTAGTTAGCACCGCGGCGCCCCAGGTGACCGCGACGTCGTCGCAACCCGGGCCATTTACCTGGCTGACGAGTGCGATTCAGAACTTCTCGCAGAGTGGGTTGCCCACCCCGACGAACAATTACCTCGGGCTGAACCCCACGTTGTACACGGTGATCCTCAAGCAGACCTCGGGTCTTGCCTATTTCTCGAACGGTATACCGGCGTTTTGGTCGCAGCTTGCCCAGCAGTTGGTGTCGGGTCCTGGTGGTACCACGGCCGGTGCCGGTGGTGCGTGGTTCCCGACGCCGCAGTTCGCCCAGTTGGGCCTGGGCAACCTGGGCAGTCTCAGCAGCAACGTCGTCTCGGCCGGTGCCGGGCAGGCCACCCAAGTCGGGGCGTTGTCGGTGCCCCAGCAGTGGGCCACGCTGACCTCGGCGGTCAGCCCGGCCAACGCCGCCGAGGCCGAGGCCCTTCCCGTCCAGACCGCCGGGGCCGCCAGCCCGCCGGGCAACGCCCTGCTACGCGGCATGCCCACCGGCGTCATGGGCCGACGCGCCGGCGCCGCCGCGGGCTACTCCCACAAATACGGCTTCCGCTACAGCGTCCTCACCCGCCCACCATCAGCCGGATAG
>NZ_LZSZ01000020.1:0-673 GCF_001665645.1 Mycobacterium sp. 852002-30065_SCH5024008
GAGAAGGTGGATCCGGTCAAGCTGAACCTGACGCTGAGCGCGGCCGCCCAGGCGCTGACCGGGCTGGGTGACAAGTTCGGCCAGTCGGTGGTCAACGCCAACGCGATCCTCGATGACGTCAATCCGCAGATGCCGCAGGCGCGTCACGACATTCAGCAGCTCGCCGGGCTGGGCGACACCTACGCCAACGCGGCGCCGGACCTGTTGGACTTCCTCAACAACGCGGTCATCACGTCGCGGACCATCAACGCGCAGCAGAAGGATCTGGACCAGGCGCTGTTGTCGGCGGCCGGGTTCGGCAACACCGGCGCCGACATCTTCAACAGGGGCGGCCCGTACCTGGCGCGCGGCGCCCAAGACCTGGTGCCCACGGCCCAGCTGCTAGACACCTACAGCCCGGAGCTGTTCTGCACCCTGCGCAACTACCACGACATCGAGCCCAAGGCGTCCTCGTTCCTGGGCGGCAACGGCTACTCGCTGAACGCCCACACCGAGGCGCTGTCGGGGCTCGGGTTGCTGGCCAACCCCGTCTCGGCGGTGGTCACCCTCGCCAGCCTGGTCGGCGGGCTGGCCGGGCTCGTCGGCGGCGCGCCGAACCCGTACACCTACCCGGAAAACCTGCCGCGGGTGAACGCGCGCGGCGGCCCGGGGGGCGCCCCCGGTTGCTGGCAGC
>NZ_LZSZ01000021.1:0-20149 GCF_001665645.1 Mycobacterium sp. 852002-30065_SCH5024008
ATGCGATCGTCGGCAGCGTCAGATGTGTATAAGAGACAGGTGTCACCACACCGCCGCTGAGTGACCTGCAGAACCTCGACCTGGTGCCCTACCGGACGCTGATCACCGTGGCCCCGGTCGCGGTGATGCTGGGCCACCTGCAGGTCCCCGGGCTGACCGGCGACGACCCGGCCAGTCTGAGCCCCGCGGCGGTGCAGCTGCTGCGCAACGGCGCCGGCTACGGCGCTCCACCGTTCAACGGCCCGGTGTTCACCGACGACCTGTCCAGCATGGGCGCCATCTCCGACCGATACGGGGTTGCCGAGGCGGTGCTGCGCACCCTGCAGGCCGGCACCGACGTCGCGCTTTGGGTTACCACCGACGAGGTGCCCGCGGTCCTGGACCGGCTGCAGAAGGCGGTGGCCGCCGGCGAGTTGCCTTCGCAGCGGGTCGATGACGCGCTGACGCGGGTGGCGACGATGAAGGGCCGCAGTCCCGCCTGCGGCCACTAAAGCGTGTGCCCACCCGGCGCGTTGCTTACTCTGGAGTCAGATAGACGAGCTAGAGAGGCAAGCGATGGCGGGTGGCACCAAGCGGTTACCGCGCGCTGTCCGCGAGCAACAGATGCTCGACGCCGCGGTGCAGATGTTCTCGGTCAACGGCTACCACGAGACCTCGATGGACGCCATCGCCGCCGAGGCGCAGATCTCCAAGCCGATGCTGTACCTGTACTACGGCTCCAAAGAGGACCTGTTCGGCGCCTGCCTGAACCGGGAGATGGGCCGGTTCATCGACGCGGTTCGCGCCGACATCGACTTCACGCAGAGCCCGAAAGACTTGCTGCGCAACACCATCGTGGCGTTCATGCGCTACATCGACGCCAATCGTGCGTCGTGGATCGTGATGTACACCCAGGCCACCAGCTCGCAGGCGTTCGCGCACATAGTGCGCGAAGGGCGTGAACAGATCATCGAGCTGGTCGCCGGGCTGGTGCGGGCCGGCAGCCGCAGCAGGCGGACCGACCGCGAGCACGAGATGATGGCCGTGGCGCTGGTGGGCGCGGGCGAGGCGATGGCCAACCAGCTCAGCACCGGCGACATCGACGCCGACGAGGCGGCCGAGCTGATGATCACCCTCTTCTGGCACGGGCTGCGGGGCGGGCCTGAGGAGCGGGAGGCCGCCGCCGCGGCGTTGCCCAAGAAGGGCGGCTCCAGCGCGGCCAGGCGCTAGCCCCTACATTCGTCATGTGGCTCGCCCGCCCGCCCGCACTGTCGACTTCTTCTGCGCCGTAGTCATCGTCGGGTTGCTGGCCGGGGTCGCGGGGCTGGCGACGACGTTCGTGCTGCGCTTCGTCCAGCACGTCACGTACAACTACACCTTTGGCGCACTGCTGGTCGGCGTTGCCGGCAGCAGCCCGGTGCGCCGCGTGGTGGGGCCGATGATCGGCGCGGCGTTGGCGGCGGTCGGGTGGTGGATCCTGCGGAGCAGGACGTACGTGCCGCCCCTGGCGGAGACCATCGCGCGCCGCGAGCGGATACCGCGGCTTTCCTGGAGCGTCGACGCGATGCTGCAGGTGCTGCTCGTCGGGTCCGGGGCATCCCTCGGGCGGGAGGGGGCGCCGCGTCAATTCGCCGCGGCGCTAGGCGATTTCGGGACGTCTTGGCTCAAGCGGCTATCGCCCCGCGATCGCGAGGTGTTGCTGGCGTGCGCGGCCGGCGCCGGGCTGGGCGCCGTGTACGCGGTCCCGCTGGCCGGTGCGCTGTTCTCGGTGCGGATCCTGCTCAACACCTGGCATCCGCGGGCGGTCGGCGCGGCGTTCATTTCCTCGAGCCTGGCGGTCGCCGTCGGTTCGGCCATCACCCGCGACGAACCCAGCCTGCAGTGGCCGATCGGGGAGTCGACGTACCTGCTGACCGCGCACGGGCTGCTGCTGGCGCCGCTGACCCTCGCGGTGGGGCTGGCGTTCAACCGGCTGATGGCGGCGGCGCGGCCGGCCAGGCAGATGCGGACCTGGGTGTTGGTCCCCGCGCTCGCCGGGGCCGGGCTGGTGATGGGCATCTGTTCGCATTGGTGGCCCGAGTTGCCCGGCAACGGCCGCAGCATCCTGACCGTCAGCTTGGCCAGCGGCATGACGCTGTTGTCGGCGCTCGCGATTCTGGCCCTGAAACCCTTGCTGACCGCGTTGTTTTTGCGCGCCGGCGGGGCCGGCGGGATGCTGACACCCTCGCTGGCCACCGGCGCGGCCGCCGGTGCGGCGCTGGTGCTGACGATCAACTGGGCGGCCGGGACTCACCTGCACGTGCCGGCGGTGTCACTGGCGGGCGCCGCCGGCGTGCTCGCGGTGACGCAGGGCTCACCGATCTGGGCGGCCATCTTCGTCTGGGAGCTCGCCCGGCCGCCGTTGTGGTTGTTTCTGCTCTTTCTGCTGACCGCGACCGGCGCCCACGGGCTGAAAGTCCTTGCGAAGGGCCGCGGCCCGACGCACTCGGGCTAGTGGCGATCGGGAGCGCGGCGGAGCCGGGCGAAGCGGGTCGCCACCGTCGGCACAGTGGCGATCGGGAGCGCGGCGGAGCCGGGTGAAGCGGGTCGCCACCGTCGGCACAGTGGCGATCGGGAGCGCGGCGGAGCCGGGTGAAGCGGGTCGCCACCGAAAGCGCTAAAGCGCCCGGACCGTGCCGGTCAGATACGGGTAGCCCTTGGCGATGTTGCGCAGCGAGATGTCCCAGCCCTCATGGGCCTCGTCGATGTAGAGCCCCGCGGTGCCGGGCAGCACCAGCGGTTTGCCGAACCGCACCGAATACTTCACGGCGTCCGGGAACCGGGCCTCGACGTTGGCCAATACCGCTGCCGCGCTGAACATTCCATGCGCGATGACGGTGGGGAAGCCGAACAGCTTGGCCGCGATCGGGTTGGTGTGGATCGGGTTGTGGTCGCCGCCGACAACGGCGTAGCGCCGGATCAGGCCGGGGCTGATGCGCACGACGGTGCTGGGCGGGGGCAGCTTGGGCTGCTTCTGCGGTGGCGGCTTGGGCTCGTCGGACAGGCTGGTGCGCTGCTGGTGCAGGAAGGTCGTCACCTGATGCCACGCGGTGTCGTTGCCGACGCTCACATCGGTCACCAGGTCGACCAGCAGACCTTTGCGGTGCTCACGCAGGTTCTCGGCATGCACGTGCACGCCGACGGTCTCAGTGACCGCGATCGGCCGGTACTGCGTGATGTGGTTCTCGACGTGCACCGAACCCATTGCGGCGAAAGGGAAGTCGAAACCAGTCACCAGTGACATCATTGCGGGGAAGGTCAACGCGAACGGATAGGTCAGCGGCACGTTGTTGCCGTAGCGCAGGCCAGTGACCGCGGCGTACTCGGCCACGTTCGTGCGGTCGATGGGCAGTTCCTCGATGTCCACCGTGCGCGTGGGCAGCTGGTTGCCGCGGGACACCACTGGCAGGGCCCCGGCCGCCGCGCGCAGCATGTTTCTCAGGCCGCTTGGCTGATTCATCGCTTCTCCTTGGCTATGCGCCCAGCATGGCCTGGCCGCAGACGCGGATGACGTTGCCCGTCACCGCGTTTGACGCCGGGCTGGCGAAGTAGGCGATGGTCTCCGCGACATCGACGGGTTGGCCGCCCTGCAGCAGCGAGTTCATCCGGCGGCCCACCTCGCGGGTGGCCAGGGGGATGGCCGCCGTCATCTGGGTCTCGATGAAACCCGGCGCGACGGCGTTGATCGTGATGCCCTTGGCGTACAGCTCCGGGGCCAGCGCCTGGGTGAGGCCGATCATCCCGGCCTTGGTGGTGGCGTAGTTGGTCTGCCCACGGTTGCCCGCGATGCCGGCCATCGAGGACAGCCCGACGATCCTGCCCCCCTCGCCGATGCTGCCGTTGCCCACGAGTCCTTCGGTAAGCCGCAGCGGGGCAAGGAGATTGACGGCCAGGACGGCGTCCCAGCGAGCATCGTCCATGTTCGCCAACAACTTGTCGCGGGTGATGCCGGCGTTGTTGACCAGCACGTCGGCGCGGCCGCCGTGGTGCTCGCGCAGGTGCTCGGTGATCTTGTCGACGGCGTCCTCGGCGGTGACGTCGAGCCACAACGCGGTGCCCCCGACCCGGCTGGCCGTTTCGGCCAGCGTCTCGGCGGCCGACTCGACGTCGATCGCGACGACGCGGGCGCCGTCGCGGGCGAACACCTCCGCGATCGTCGCGCCGATCCCGCGGGCCGCGCCGGTCACGATGGCGACCTTGCCGTCCAGCGGCCGCTCCCAGTCGGCCGGGGGTGTGGAGTCGGCCTCGCCGACGTAAAACACCTGGCCGTCGACGTAGGCGGACTTGGCCGACAGGATGAACCGCATGGTCGATTCCAGGCCCGTCGCAGCGGGTTTGGCGTCGGGTGAGACATACACCAGCGCCACCGTGGTGCCGTTGCGCAGCTCCTTGCCCAGCGAGCGGGTGAACCCCTCCAAGGCGCGCTGCGCGATCCGCTCGTGCGGGCTGGTGGCGGCGTCGGGCGTGGTGCCGACCACCGCGACGCGCGCGGAATGGCCCAGGTTGCGCAGCAGCGGCGTGAAGAACTCATACAGCCCCCGGAGACCCTCCGGCGTTGTGATGCCGGTGGCGTCGAACACCAGGCCGCCGAACTGGTCGGCCCAGCGCCCGCCGAGGTTGTTGCCCACCAGGTCGTAGTCCTTGTCCAGCGCGGCGCGCAGGGGCTCAACGATTCGCCCCTCGCCGCCGATCAGCAGGGAGCCCGCCAGGGGCGGATCACCGGGCCGGTAGCGGCGCAGCGTCTCGGGCTGCGGGACACCGAGCTGCTTGGCGAGAAACGATCCAGGACCGGAATTGACAACCTGAGAAAACAGATCGGACGAGACCTTGGGAGCCACCGGAGCTACCTTCCATGCGCTTGCGAAGTCGGGGTGTGCCTACTGCCCACCGTATCGAGGACGAACTTACTTCAGAGTAAGAACAGTGGGTAGTATGGCCCCAGACGGGCATCCCAAAACCGATAGACGGCAGATACACGGAGAAGACAGTGGCCCCTGCAAGTTCCGAGGCAAACAACCAGCGCAGTTCGCAACGGCGACGCGTCGCCGTGCTGGGCGGCAACCGCATCCCGTTCGCCCGGTCCGACGGCGCCTATGCCGAGGCTTCCAACCAGGACATGTTCACCGCCGCGCTGGGTGGGCTGGTGGACCGCTTCGGGCTGGCCGGCGAACGGCTGGGCGCGGTGGTCGGCGGCGCCGTGCTCAAACACAGCCGTGACTTCAACCTGACCCGCGAATGCGTGCTGGGCTCCGCGCTGTCGTCGTACACGCCGGCGTTCGACCTGCAACAGGCGTGCGGCACCGGCCTGCAGGCGGCCATCGCCGCGGCCGACGGCATCGCGGCCGGGCGCTACGACGTGGCCGCCGCCGGCGGCGTGGACACCACTTCGGACCCGCCGATCGCACTTGGCGACAACCTGCGCCGCACCCTGCTCAAGTTGCGCCGGTCCAAGTCCAACGTGCAGCGGCTGAGGCTGGTGGGCACGCTGCCCGCGACCCTGGGCATCCAGATCCCGGTCAACAGCGAGCCGCGCACCGGGCTGTCCATGGGCGAGCACCAGGCGATCACCGCCAAGGAGATGGGCATCAAGCGGGTCGACCAGGACGAGCTGGCCGCCGCGAGCCACCGCAACATGGCCGCCGCCTACGATCGGGGCTTCTTCGACGACCTGGTCACCCCGTTCCTCGGGCTCTACCGCGACGACAACCTGCGGCCGGACTCGTCGGCGGAGAAGCTGGCGAAGCTCAAGCCGGTGTTCGGCGTGAAGTCCGGCGACGCGACGATGACGGCCGGCAACTCGACCCCGTTGACCGACGGCGCCTCGGTCGCGCTGCTGGCCAGCGAGGAGTGGGCGGCCGCCCATTCGCTGGCGCCGCTGGCCTTCCTGGTGGACGCGGAGACCGCCGCCGTGGACTACGTCAACGGCCGTGATGGCCTGCTGATGGCGCCCACCTATGCGGTACCGCGGCTGCTGGCCCGGAACGGCCTGAGCCTGCAGGACTTCGACTTCTACGAGATCCACGAGGCCTTCGCCTCGGTGGTGCTTGCGCACCTGCAGGCTTGGGAGTCGGAGGACTACTGCAAGGAGCGGCTGGGCCTGGACGCCGCGCTCGGGTCGATCGACCGCTCCAAGCTCAACGTCAACGGCTCCTCATTGGCCGCGGGCCACCCCTTCGCCGCGACCGGCGGGCGGATCCTCGCCCAGGCGGCCAAGCAGCTCGCCCAGAAGAGGGCGGAGCAAAAGGGTGGCGCGGTCAAGCCGCTGCGGGCCCTGGTCTCCATCTGCGCCGCGGGTGGTCAGGGCGTGGCCGCGATCCTGGAGGCCTGAGCCGTCCCCCGGTCTGCCGGTTCATGAAATCGGTCACAGCGGGTTAGTAATTACGGCGGAGGGGTATCCGAGTGCCCGGATGACCCCGTGTTGTGGTCTGACCCCCCGACCCCGACGGCAATACGGGGCATCCCTGAAACGACCGCCGGTCAGCGCGGACGGGCGTACGAAAAGGGCCGCCGTTGGAGTGAGGGGATCCAGCGGCGGCCTTTTTGTGCCGTCTGTGGCCGTGAAAAGCAAGAACCCCGCTCCCATCTGGAAGCGGGGTTCTTGCTTTTGCCTGTCAGAAGGCGGCTTCGTCGAGCTCCATGATGTCGTTGTCCAGCGTCTCGATCACCTCGCGGGTGCTGGCCAACAGCGGCAGGAAGTTCTTCGCGAAGAACGAGGCCACCGCGACCTTGCCCTCGTAGAAGGACCGCTCGTCGCCGCTGGCGCCGGCGTCCAGCGCCTGCACGGCCACCGCGGCGTGGCGCTGCAGCAACCAGCCGATGACCAGGTCGCCGACGCTCATCAGGAAGCGCACCGATCCCAGGCCCACCTTGTAGAGGCTGGTCACGTCCTCCTGCGCCGCCATCAGGTAGCCGGTCAGCGTGGCCGCCATCGACTGGACGTCGGCCAGGGCCTTCGCCAGCAGCTCGCGCTCCGACTTCAGCCGGCCGTTGCCGGACTCGCTGTCCACGAACTTCTGGATCTCGCCCGACACGTGAGCCAGCGCCACACCCTTGTCGCGGATGATCTTCCGGAAGAAGAAGTCCTGCGCCTGGATGGCCGTGGTGCCCTCGTAGAGGGAGTCGATCTTGGCGTCCCGGATGTACTGCTCGATCGGGTAGTCCTGCAGGAAGCCGGACCCACCGAAGGTCTGCAGGCTCTCGGTGAGCTTGGCGTAGGCCTGCTCGGATCCGACACCCTTGACCACCGGCAACATCAGGTCGTTGACCTTGACGGCCAGCTCGGCGTCCACGCCGTGCACCGCCTCGGCAACCGCCGCGTCCTGGTAGGTCGCGGTGTAGAGGTACAGCGCACGCAGACCCTCGGCGTAGGCCTTCTGGGTCATCAGCGACCGGCGCACGTCGGGGTGGTGCGTGATGGTCACCCGCGGGGCGGTCTTGTCGGTCATCTGCGTCATGTCGGCGCCCTGCACGCGGGACTTGGCGTACTCCAGCGCGTTCAGGTAGCCGGTCGACAGGGTCGCGATGGCCTTGGTGCCGACCATCATGCGGGCCTGCTCGATGACCTCGAACATCTGCGCGATGCCGTTGTGCACCTCGCCGACCAGCCAGCCCTTGGCGGGCACGTCGTGCTGGCCGAAGGACAGCTCACAGGTGGCCGAAACCTTCAGGCCCATCTTGTGCTCAACGTTGGTCACGAAGACGCCGTTGCGCTCGCCCAGCTCGCCCGTCTCGAAGTCGAACAGGAACTTGGGCACGAAGAACAGCGACAGGCCCTTGGTGCCCGGACCCGCGCCCTCGGGGCGGGCCAGCACCAGGTGGAAGATGTTCTCGAACAGGTCGTCGGAGTCGGCCGAGGTGATGAATCGCTTCACACCCTCGATGTGCCAGGAGCCGTCGTCCTGCTTGATCGCCTTGGTCCGCCCGGCGCCGACGTCCGAACCGGCGTCCGGCTCGGTGAGCACCATGGTGGAGCCCCAGCCGCGCTCGGCGCAGATCACGGCCCACTTCTTCTGCTCCTCGGTGCCGAGGTGGTAGAGGATGTTGGCGAAGCCGGCGCCGCCGCCGTACATCCACACGGCGGGGTTTGCTCCCAGCAGGTGCTCGTGCAGCGCCCACACCAGGGCACGGGGCATCGGCATGCCGCCGAGGACCTCGTCGATGCCGACCTTGTCCCAACCGGCCTCGGTGACCGCGCGGACCGACTTCTTGAACGACTCCGGCAGTGTCACCGAGTGGGTCTTCGGGTCGAAGACCGGCGGATTGCGGTCACCCTCGACGAACGACTCGGCGATCGGCCCCTCGGCCAGCCGGCTGATCTCTGACAACATTTCGCGCGCGGTGTCGACGTCCAGATCGCTGTAGTCGCCGGCGCCCAAAGCCTTCTCAACGCCCAAAACCTCGAACAGGTTGAACACCTGGTCACGGACGTTGCTCTTGTAGTGGCTCACTACGGTTCCTCCTCGTTGAGAATGCCACTTGTGGTTGGGTACTACTTCTAAGTTACCCACCAGTAACACCGCTAAAATATCGCTCCGAGTCAGTTCAACGCAAGTCAATGTGAGCTAGATTTCATCGTCTAATTAACCAACCGGTTGGGGAGCCGATAGGGCGCCTCTGACCTGCGGCGATAACGAAACGGATCTCAAACTGTGGGATGCATCACCACCCTGCCCGTAGTGGATCTGCGCACGTCGGCGGCCCAATTGCAGCGGGGTTTGCGCGAGGCCGCGCACGAGGTGGGCTTCTTCTACCTGACCGGCCACGGCGTGCCCGACGAGCTCGCCGGCAGGCTGCTGGAGGTGGCGCGCCGGCTGTTCGAGCTGCCGCAGGCCGAGAAGGACGCGGTCGCCATGGTGCACAGTCCGCATTTCCGCGGCTATACCCGGATGGGCGGCGAGCTGACCCGCGGCCAGGTGGACTGGCGGGAGCAGATCGACATCGGGCCGGAACGCGCACCGATCGGGGCGCCCGGCAAGCCCGACTACCTGTGGCTGCAGGGCCCCAACCAGTGGCCGGCCGCGTTGCCCGAACTGCCCGGGATCGTCGACCAATGGGACGCCGCGCTATCCGCGGTAGCCCGTACCCTGCTCCGGCACTGGGCGGTATCGCTGGGCAGCCCACCGGGCATCTTCGACCCCGCCTTCGCCGAGACGCCCGCCACGCTGATCAAGATCGTGCGCTACCCGCGGAGCGCGGCCACGCCGCAGGGCGTCGGCCCGCACAAAGACTCCGGCGTGCTCACGCTGCTGTTGGCCGAGCCGGGGAGCCGGGGCCTGCAGGTGCGCCGGCCCGGTACTGAGGAATGGATCGACGTGCCGCCCGCCGATGGCGCCTTCGTCGTCAACATCGGCGAGCTGCTGGAGGTGGCGACGGGCGGTTACCTGCGCGCCACCGAGCACCGGGTGAACCTGGAGGAGCAGCCTGCCGACCGGATCTCGGTGCCGTACTTCTTCAACCCCCGGCTGGACGCCCGGATCCCGGTGTTGACGCTGCCCCCCGAACTGCGGGCGCGCGCCGGCCGGGTGACCGACCCTGCGGATCCGATCTTCTCGGTCTACGGCCGCAACGCCTGGAAGAGCAGGATGCGCGCACACCCCGATGTGGCTTCGGCGCACGGACATTCGGCAGGTAGGGTCGGGAACGAGAATCCCGTTCTCGGCTCAAGGGGCGAATGAATTCCGGTGAACTCGAACAAGAACCTGACACCATCCACACTTCGTGAGGCCTTCGGCCACTTCCCCTCGGGGGTGGTCGCCATCGCCGCCGAAGTCCAGGGAACCCGGCAGGGCCTGGCCGCCAGCACCTTTGTCCCCGTCTCCCTGGATCCGCCGCTCGTGTCGTTCTGCGTGCAGAACACCTCGACGACGTGGCCCAAGCTCAAAGACCTGCCGATGCTGGGCATCAGCGTCCTCGGCGAAGCCCACGACGAGGCCGCCCGCACCCTGGCCGCCAAGACCGGAGACAGGTTCGCCGGTCTGGAGACGGAGTCCAGGGAGAGCGGCGCGGTGTTCATCAAGGGCACCGGTCTCTGGCTGGAAAGCGCGATCGAACAGCTCATCCCGGCCGGGGATCACACGATCGTGGTGTTGCGGGTCAACGAAGTGACGGTGGACGCCGCCGTCGCACCGATCGTGTTTCACCGCAGCGCGTTCCGGCGCCTCGGCGTCTGAACGCGGCTACGGGCGCCGGCCGAGTTCCGCCCGGAAGCCCGCTATCCTCTGCTCGATCTCGGCGGCGTCGTCGGGGCGGCCTTCCTTGCGCGCAAGATCGGCTCGGGCGGACAACTCCCGGATGGCGGTTCGGATTTCGTTGATGCTGGTGGTTTCTCGCATGTCTCCCACGCTGCCTTTCGGAGTTTGGGTGCTATGCGGGTACCCGGCGCGCCGGGCGGGCTAACGCCCGGGTCAGCGCCGGAACAACTTGTTGCCCAGCCACACCACCGGGTCGTACTTGCGGTCGGCGACCCGCTCTTTCATCGGGATCAGCGCGTTGTCGGTGATCTTGATGTTTTCCGGGCAGACCTCGGTGCAGCACTTGGTGATGTTGCAGTAGCCCAGCCCGTGCTGCTCCTGGGCCTGGTTGCGCCGGTCCAGCGTGTCCAGCGGGTGCATCTCGAGCTCGGCGATCCGCATCAGGAAGCGCGGTCCGGCGAACGCCTTCTTGTTCTCCTCGTGGTCGCGGACCACGTGGCACACGTTCTGGCACAGGAAGCACTCGATGCATTTGCGGAATTCCTGCGAGCGCTGCACGTCGGCCTGCGCCATCCGGTACTCGCCCGGCTGCAGATCCTTCGGCGGCGCGAAGGCGGGGATCTCGCGCGCCTTCTCGTAGTTGAAGGAAACGTCGGTGACCAGGTCCCGGATCACCGGGAACGTCCGCAGCGGCGTCACGGTCACCACCTCGTCCTCGGCGAAGGTGGACATCCGGGTCATGCACAGCAACCGCGGCACCCCGTTGATCTCCGCCGAGCAGGAGCCGCATTTGCCCGCCTTGCAGTTCCACCGCACGGCCAGGTCGGGTGTCTGGGTCTGTTGCAGGCGATGGATGATGTCGAGCACCACCTCGCCCTCGTTGACCTCAACCGTGAAGTCCTGCAGCGCGCCGCTGGCATCGTCACCGCGCCATACACGCATGGTCGCGTTGTAGGTCATTAGCCTCTCCGTCCTGGATGCTCGGCCAACTCGTCGTCGGTGTAGTACTTCTCCAGCTCGGAGATCTCGAAGAGCTCCAGCAGATCGGACCGCATCGGCACCTGGTCCTTGTGGGTGATGCTGATGTCGGGGATCACCTCGTCGCCACCGGCGGCCTCGCAGACCAGCAGCACCTTGCGCCACCCCGAGTCCATCGCCGGGCGGTCGTCGCGGGTGTGGCCGCCGCGACTCTCGGTGCGCTCCAGCGCGGCCTTGGCGACGCACTCGCTGACCAGCAGCATGTTGCGCAGGTCGATGGCCAGGTTCCAGCCCGGGTTGTACTGGCGGCCGCCCTCCACGTGCATGTTCTTGAACCGCTCGCGTAGCTTGTCGAGCCGCGCGAGGGCCTCGGCGACCTCGTCCGCCTTGCGGATGATGCCCACCAGGTCGTTCATCGACTGCTGCAGCTCGAGTTGCAGCGTGTAGGGGTTCTCCGCCGGGGCGCCGTTGGTCGGTCCCTCGAAGGGGGACAGCGCCCGCTTCGACGCGGTCTCGACGGCCTCCGCCGAGATCGTCGGACGGCTGCTCAGCGCCCGCACGTAGTCGGCCGCGCCCAGGCCGGCCCGCCGGCCGAAGACCAGCAGATCCGACAGCGAGTTGCCGCCGAGCCGGTTGGAGCCGTGCATGCCGCCGGAGCACTCGCCCGCGGCGAACAGGCCCGGAACCGTGGCCGCGCCGGTGTCGGCGTCCACCTCGACACCGCCCATCACGTAGTGACATGTGGGCCCGACTTCCATTGGCTCTTTGGTGATGTCGACGCCGGCCAGCTCCTTGAACTGGTGGTACATCGACGGCAGCCGCCGCTTGATCTCCTCGGGCGTCAACCGGGACGCGATGTCGAGGAACACGCCGCCGTGTGGGCTGCCCCGGCCGGCCTTGACCTCGGAATTGATCGCGCGCGCGACCTCATCGCGGGGCAGCAGGTCGGGGGTGCGGCGGGCCGAGTCGTTGTCCTTGAGCCACTGGTCGGCCTCTTGTTCGGTCTCGGCGTACTGGCCTTTGAACACCGGCGGGATGTAGTCGAACATGAACCGCTTGTTGTCGGAGTTCTTCAGCACACCGCCGTCACCGCGGACACCCTCGGTGACGAGAATCCCCTTCACGCTGGGCGGCCACACCATGCCGGTCGGGTGGAATTGGACGAACTCCATGTTGATCAGCGACGCGCCCGCCCGCAGGGCCAGCGCGTGCCCGTCGCCGGTGTACTCCCAGGAGTTCGAGGTGACCTTGAACGACTTGCCGATTCCGCCGGTGGCGAGCACCACCGCGGGCGCCTCGAACAGGACGAACTGACCCGTCTCTCGCCAGTAGCCGAAGGCCCCGGCGATCGCGTCGCCGTCCTTCAGTAGCTCGGTGATGGTGCACTCGGCGAACACCTTGATGCGCGCGTCGTAGTCGCCGAGTTCGGCGTAATCCTCCTGCTGCAGCGAAACGATCTTCTGCTGCATCGTGCGGATCAGTTCCAGACCGGTGCGGTCGCCGACGTGCGCCAGCCGCGGGTAGGTGTGCCCGCCGAAGTTGCGCTGGCTGATCTTGCCGTCCTTGAGGCGATCAAACAGCGCGCCATAGGTTTCCAGCTCCCAGACGCGGTCCGGCGCCTCCTTGGCGTGCAGTTCGGCCATCCGCCAGTTGTTGAGGAACTTCCCACCCCGCATCGTGTCGCCGAAGTGGGTCTTCCAGTTGTCTTTCGGGTTGGTGTTGCCCATCGACGCCGCGCAGCCGCCCTCGGCCATGACCGTGTGGGCCTTGCCGAACAGGGACTTACACACCACCGCGACCTTGAGGCCGCGTTCCCGCGCCTCGATGACCGCTCGCAGTCCCGCGCCGCCGGCGCCGATGACGACTACGTCGTAGGCATGCCGCTCGACCTCAACCATGAAAACCCTCGCTAGCTAAGTTCTGATTATTCTTCAAATGGCGTTTCAGCCAACAAATCTCAGGTCACCGATAGTGCCGCTGGCTACCAGCGCGATGTAGAAGTCGGTGAGCATCAGGGTGCCCAGGGTGATCCAGGCGTACATCTTGTGCCGGGTGTTGATGTTGCTGACCTGGGTCCAGATCCAGTACCGCACAGGGTGCTTGGAGAAGTGCTTGAGCCGCCCGCCGGTCACGTGCCGGCACGAATGGCAGGACAGCGTGTAGATCCACAACATGACGACGTTGCCGACCATGATCAGGTTGCCCAGTCCGAAGCCGAAGCCGCCCGGACCGGCGTCGGAGTGGAACGCGATGATCGCGTCGTAGGTGTTGATCACCGAGATGATGCCGGCGATGTAGAAGAAGTACCGGTGGCTGTTCTGGATGATGAGCGGGAACCTGGTCTCGCCGGTGTAGTGCACGCGGGGCTCGGCCACCGCGCAGGCGCTGGGCGACTGCCACACCGTGCGGTAGTAGGCGCCGCGGTAGTAATAACAGGTCAACCGGAACAGCAGCAGGAACGGGAGCGTCAGCGCCGCGTACGGCAGCCACCAGACGTCGGGCAGGATCTGCGGCCAGAAGTCGCCGGCGGCCCCGCAGGCCTTGCTGACGCACGGGGAGTAGAACGGCGTCAGGTAGTGATACTGCGGGACGAAGAAGTAATCGCGTTGGAACGCCCGCAGAGTCGCGTAGATGACGAAAGCGGCAAAGCCCAAGTCGATCCGCAGCGGCGACATCCACCACCGGTCGGTACGTAGGGTCCGTTGCGGGATGCGGGCGCGCGTGGGTGAAAAGACACCTGACGCAGGACGGTTCGCCGTGGGTGCGCTCATCTAGTGTTCCTCTTCGAACGGGCTGTTGGTCGAAGGGTACACAGAGAGCACCCCCTCATTTCCGGGGGGCTTGGGTTGTCAGGACCTGCTGTGACCCCCGACACCCTCGTCGTCGACATCGCGCCAGAATTCGCTGTCGTACTGGGTGTCGGGAATGACGATCTTCTCGCTTGACTGCTGCACGGTGGCGCGCGCCAGGTCCAACTCGGACACGTCGGTGTCGAGCAGTTCGACGTCGGACAGGATCCGGTCGGCGTCGATGACGATGCGCCGCATCGCCGGGCTGTCACCGTAGCGGCTCCTCAGGGAGCCCACGCACCGCCGCAGGCCGCCGATGAGGTCGTGCAGTTCGGCGAGTTCAGTAGTGGTGCTCAACGGATCTCCTTGCGCGGGCGGTGTTACGGATCACAGTACGCCCCCGATACTATCCACGGCACAGCCTGACGTCAGGCGACTCACTTCCTTCCCGAACACGGAGCAAACACGCCCATGCCAGGTCAGACCGTCGCCGACCGCGCCACCGCGCTGCTCGACCTGCACCGACCGGGTGACCCGGTGGTGCTGCCGACCGTGTGGGACGCCTGGTCGGCCCGGCTCGCCACCGACGCCGGGTTCGCCGCGCTCACCGTGGGCAGCCATCCGCTGGCGGATTCAGTCGGCAAACCCGACGGGGAGGGCATGTCGTTCGCCGACGTGCTGGCCCGGGTCGCCCAGATCACGGCCGCGGTCGACGTCCCGGTCTCGGTCGACGTCGAATCCGGTTACGGGTTGGGTGCGGAGCGCGTGATCGAGGGCCTGCTGAGCGTCGGGGCCGTCGGGCTGAACATCGAAGACACCGTGCACTCCGAGGGCAAGCGGCTGAGGTCCGCCGGTGAGCACGCCGGATTGGTGGGCGCGCTGCGGGCGGCCGCCGATGCGGCCGGGGTGCACGTCGTGATCAACGCCCGCACCGATCTGTTCCTGCGCAAGGACGGGGACGATGCGGACCGCGTCGAGCGGGCGGTGGCGCGGCTGACCGAGGCTGCGGACGCGGGCGCCGACGTGCTGTACCCGGTGGGTCGGCACGACCCGGAGACGTTGCGCCGCTTGGCCGCAGAGCTGCCGTTGCCGGTCAACGCGATCGCGCTGCCCGATCAGGACGACCCGGCGTCCTTCGGACCGCTGGGTGTCGCACGCATCAGCTTCGGCCCCTTCTTCCAGGCCGCGCTGGCGACCCGGGCCAGGGAACTGCTGGCGCGCTGGCGCTGATCCAGGACGGAAACGGTTGCGCGACAGAGGAATCCGGCGGGGCCGGTAACCCCGCCGGATCGTTGCTCACCTCTTACTTGGTGATCTCGATGCGCCGCGCCTGGCTGCCTGCATAGGCGCCGGTTACCCGCACGGTCAGCACGCCGGCGTCGTACGAGGCCGTGATGGCGTCGCCGGTGACGTGGGCCGGCAGCTGGAACGACCGGCGGAAGGATCCGTAGCGCACCTCGCGCAGGGTGCGCCCCTCTTTCTCTTCCGCGTGCTCGTCGCGGCGTTCGCCGTGGATCACGAGTCGGCCGCGGTCGACCTCTACGTTGACGTCCTTCTCGACGTCAACGCCGGGAAGCTCGATGCGTACGATCGCGTCGTCGCCGTCCTTGACGATCTCGGCGGCGGGGTTGAAACCGCTGGTCACCGGCTTGTACCAGTCTGACGCGGCGGCGGGGCCGAAGAAGTCACGCAACCACCGGTCGGTGTCCCAGGCCGGTCGCGACCACAGTGCGAGGTTACTCATGGGGATCTCCTTGTGCTTCCTTGAGCTTTGTTGTGGATTTGCTGTGTCCGGCGCCCTTCCGGCCGGCTACAAGGAGAAACATGAGTCGACCACGCTTAAGTTCCACCTAGGCGTTCGCCTTGGGCGAACGAATATTCACAGGGCTCCCTGTGAGTTGTGAGATCCTCGTCATAGGACCGTCACATTGGGCGAAATCGCGGTAATTTCCGGCCGTTAATCTCAAAGCCATGGCTGCAGACGGGATTTCGCGCGCTCAGTGTGCGGGCGGTCACATCGTCGTAGTCGGGCACGGCATGGTGGGGCACCGGCTCGTCGAGGCGCTCCGGGCGCGTGACGCCGAGGGGCTTTGGCGCATCACGGTTTTGGCCGAGGAGGCCGACGCGGCTTACGACCGCGTTGGCCTCACCTCGTACACCGAGAGCTGGGATCGCAAGCTGCTGGCACTGCCGGGCAACGACTACGCGGGTGACGAACGGGTTCGATTGGTGCTGAACGCTCGCGTCACCGAGATCGATCGGGAAGCGAAGTCGGTGTTCACGGCCGACGGGCAACGGCATGGCTACGACACGCTGGTGCTGGCCACCGGGTCCTACGCGTTCGTTCCGCCGGTGCCCGGCCACGACCTGGCGGCGTGCCACGTGTATCGCACGCTCGACGACCTCGACGCCATCCGGGCAGACGCCCAGCGCACGGTGGAAGCCGGTCGCACCCCGGCGGGCGTGGTGATCGGCGGCGGCCTGTTGGGTCTGGAAGCCGCCAATGCGTTGCGCCAGTTCGGGTTACAGACGCACGTCGTCGAGATGATGCCGCGCCTGATGGCCCAGCAGATCGACGAGGGCGGCGGCGCCCTGCTGGCCAAGATGGTCGGCGACCTGGGCATCGCGGTGCACGTGGGTACGGGTACTGAGTCGATCGAAGCGATCGATCATTCGGACGGTGTGTCGTCGGTGCGGGTGCGCCTGACCGATGGCGAGGTCATCGACGCCGGGCTGGTAATCTTCGCGGCCGGCGTCCGGCCGCGCGACGAGCTGGCCAGGGCCGCGGGTCTGGAACTCGCCGAACGCGGCGGCGTGCTCACCGACTTGGCATGCCGCACAAGCGATCCGGACATCTACGCGGTCGGCGAGGTCGCCGCGATCCAGGGCCGGTGCTACGGCCTGGTGGGACCGGGATACACCTCCGCCGAGGTGGTGGCCGACCGCCTGCTGAACGGGGCCGCGGAGTTCGGCGAAGCGGACCTGTCGACCAAGCTCAAGCTGCTCGGTGTCGACGTGGCCAGCTTCGGTGATGCGATGGGCGTGACCGAGAACTGCCTCGAAGTCGCCATCAACGACGCGGTCAAGAAGACCTACGCCAAGCTGGTGCTGTCCGACGACGCGAAGACCCTGCTCGGCGGAGTCCTGGTGGGCGATGCCTCGTCGTACGGGGTGCTGCGGCCCATGGTCGGCAGCGAGCTGCCGGGCGACCCGCTCGCGCTGATCGCGCCGGCTTCCGGCGAGGCTCCGGCGCTGGGAGTCGGCGCGCTGCCGGATTCCGCGCAGATCTGCTCGTGCAACAACGTCACCAAGGGCGATTTGAAGTGCGCCATCGCCGACGGCTGCGCCGACGTGCCCTCCCTCAAGTCGTGCACCGCAGCCGGTACGTCGTGCGGCTCGTGCGTGCCCCTGCTCAAGCAGCTGCTGGAAGCCGAGGGCGTCGAACAGTCCAAGGCGCTGTGCGAGCACTTCAGCCAGTCGCGGGCGGAGCTCTTCGAGATCATCTCGGCCACCGAGATCCGGACCTTCTCCGGGCTGCTGCAGCGCTTCGGCCGCGGAAAGGGTTGCGACATCTGCAAACCCGTGGTCGCATCCATCCTGGCCTCCACCGGCTCGGACCACATCCTCGAAGGCGAACAAGCCTCGCTGCAGGATTCCAACGACCACTTCCTGGCCAACATCCAGAAGAACGGCAGCTACTCGGTGGTGCCGCGAGTGCCGGGCGGTGACATCAAGCCCGAACACCTGATCCTGATCGGGCAGATCGCGCAGGACTTCGGCCTCTACACCAAGATCACCGGCGGCCAGCGGATCGACATGTTCGGCGCCCGGGTGGACCAGTTGCCGGAGATCTGGCGACGGCTGGTCGACGGTGGCATGGAATCCGGCCACGCCTACGGCAAGGCGCTGCGCACCGTGAAGAGCTGCGTCGGCACCGACTGGTGCCGGTACGGCCAGCAGGATTCGGTGCAGCTGGCGATCGACCTGGAGCTGCGCTACCGGGGCCTGCGGGCGCCACACAAGATCAAGATGGGTGTCTCGGGTTGCGCGCGGGAGTGCGCCGAAGCGCGCTCCAAGGACGTCGGCGTCATCGCCACCGAAAAGGGCTGGAATCTCTACGTCGGCGGCAACGGCGGTATGACGCCCAAGCACGCCCAGCTGTTGGCCAGCGACCTGGACACCGAGACGCTGGTCCGCTACGTCGACCGGTTCGTCATGTACTACATCCGGACCGCCGACCGGCTGCAGCGCACCGCCCCCTGGGTGGATTCGCTCGAGGGCGGGCTCGATCACGTGCGCGAGGTCGTCTGCGAGGACTCGCTGGGCCTGGCCGACGAATTCGAGGCCGCAATGGAACGGCACGTGGAGAACTACAAGTGTGAATGGAAGGGCGTGCTCGACGACCCGGACAAGATGTCGCGGTTCGTCTCGTTCGTCAACGCCCCGGACGCCGTCGACTCGACGGTGGAGTTCACCGAGCACGCCGGGCGCAAGATCCCGGTGTCCATTGGCATGCCGAAGATCCGTACGGGAGCTGGAGAGGAATCATGACACTTCTCAACGACATTCAGGTGTGGACGACGGCCTGCGAGTACGACCGGCTCATCCCGGGTCGCGGAGTCGGCGTGCTGCTCGACGACGGTTCCCAGGCGGCGCTGTTCCGGCTGGACGACGGCTCGGTGTACGCGGTGGGTAACGTCGACCCGTTCTCCGGCGCGGCCGTGCTCTCGCGCGGGATCGTGGGCGACCGCGGGGGCCGGGTGGCGGTTCAGTCGCCGATCCTCAAGCAGGCCTTCTCGCTGGAAGACGGTGAATGCCTGGACGATCCGAACTTCTCGGTGCCGGTGTACCCGGCGCGCGTCACCGCTGACGGCTTCGTCCAGGTCGGTCGGATCGCCGCCTAGCGGGTGATATCGCCGACGAGGTAGCGCTGCATCGTCGGGCCGATGGCGTCGACGATCGCGTCGACCGACATCGAATGCAGCGGCTCGGACCGGATGCCGTAGCGCATGATGCCCAGGCCGACCAGTTGCGAGGCGCACAGCGAGGCCCGGGTGGCGGCCTTGTCGGCCCCCAGGACCTTCAGCAGTGGGCCGAAAACCGGGCCGATGAACATGCTTTGAACGGTTTCGGCGGTCTTGGCCATCCCGGTGGAAGCTATCGCGCTGGCGGCGAAGGGGCCACCGCCGGCGGCGTCCCAGGTGGTGATCAGCATGCGTAGCGTCTGACGGCCGACTTGGTTGACCCCGCCGGTGACGATCCGGTCGATGAATTCCGGTGTGCCGAACGGCAACCGCAGCATCTTGGCGACCGGGTCCAGAAGCCCGCGCGACGGTTCTTCGTGACGGGGCATGCTGCCAGGATCGTCCGTATCGGAGTAAAGAGCAAGCGTCGGGGACGTCGGCGCGCCTAACCGGCCAGTGCTGTCAAGCCACCGAATTCGGCCGCACGATCCGGTCGTGGACCAGCCGCTGCGCGGTCGGTCGCCGCGAAGCGTGCCGGGTGGTGGGCGCGAGGACCGGCGGCATGGCCCGGCGGAATCGATTGGCGATCAGGCGGGCCAGGCCGGGATGGGTGCCCAGCGGCCGACTGACCAGGTCGGCGCCGCAGCCGTGCAGCCGTTCCTGGAACAGGCCGTCGGCCAGCAGGTAGGAGGCGACCACCACCCGCGCGTTGGGCGCATGGCGCCTGGCCTCGTACACCGCTTCTGGCAGTTGCGGATCCCCGGTGGCCGCGAAGCCCAGGCTGACGCGCGACCCGGTCAGCGCCGACACCAGCGTCGCGGTGGTATGCAGGTCGGCGCGGGCTCTGGCATCCGATGTTCCCGCCGCCGCGAGAATCACGGAATCGCCAGGGCGCCAACCACATTTCACCAACTGGTCGCCGACGATCCGGGCGACCTGGCCACTCGGGCCCAGCGCCGGCGTGACGATCGCGTTCGGGTGCCCGCTCAGCTCGACGTGGGCCGGCAGGTCGGAACGGACGTGATAGCCGCGCGACAAGAACGCCGGCAGCACGATGGCGGGCCGGCCGGTGGCCCTCGCCCGCGACAGCACCTCGCTGGGGGTGGGGCCCAGCACGTCGACGAACGCGACCTCCACCGGCCGGCCCGTCAACGAACTGGCTTGCGCGGCAAGCTCTTCGACCATCGCCACACCCTCCGGCCTTCAAGCC
>NZ_LZSZ01000022.1:0-70562 GCF_001665645.1 Mycobacterium sp. 852002-30065_SCH5024008
GATGTGTATAAGAGACAGACGCCCGGATCGGCCGGGGCAGGGGGTGCGGCCGGGGCCGCCGGCGCCGGTGCGGGCACGATCACGACGGGCGCATCCCCACGGCTGACGGGTCCGGGCGAGACCTGAGCGGCGTCAGCAGGGGCGGCCGCCGACGGCGGGGCCGGCGCCACGGGCGGCGGCGCAACCGCGCTGGGGGCCTGGGGCGTCACCGAGCCGACGCTGGAATTCGGAACCACGACGGCGGGCTTGTGCTCCTTGGAGCCCGGCCCGTCGACGAGCAGCAGGCCGAGCCCGGCGACCGCTCCGAGCGCCGCGACCACGGCCCCGGCGAGCAGGGCGTTCGTCCCCCTCGAGCGCGGCTTCGCGATCACGGTCGTGGCCGGAGAATCCTCAGACTCGACGGGTTGGACAAGGGAATCGTCCTCGATCGTGGGGTCGCCCAGCGGGCTCGACGCCCACGCCTCGGCGACGGTCAGATCTTCGTACGGGAGGGCGGCGAAGGTCGTCGACCGGAAGTCTTCGATGGTGCTCATGGCGTGTTCCTTAACTGTGGTCGCGACCCCCGGTGGGCCGCCGTCACAGGTACGAGCAGCCAGCCCGGATGCCTCGGACACTTTTTTCGGAACTTTTTTCGAAAACCCACGACCGGGGTTCTGAGCCCGCTACACCTTGGCGATGCTCACCCGCACGCCGTCACCGATGTCGGCGCCGCCGGCCGGCTCGCCGAATTCGAAGCTGGTGGCCAGGATCTCACCGGCGATCAGCTCGCGGTGCGTGCGCGCCCAGTCCGCCCGCTCGGCCGGCACCGACATCACCACGGAGATCCGATCGGACACGTCCAGGCCGGTGGACTTGCGCAGCTCCTGCAGCTCGCGGATGCGGTCCTTGGCCCAACCCTCGGCCTCCAGCTCCGGGGTGACGGTGCCGTCCAGCACCACCAGCCCCGCCCCGTCGGGCAGCGCCGCGGTGAACTCGGGGTCTGCGGCGACCAGCCGCGAGCTGTACTCCTCGGGTTGCAGCACCGCGGGGCCCGCCGTCAGCGTGCCGTCGGGGTTGACGACGCCCTCCCCCGCCTTCACGGCCTTGATGGCGGCCTGCACCTCCTTGCCCAGCCGCGGCCCGGCCACCCGGGCGTTGACGGTGAGCTCGAACCGCCCGTAGGTGTCGATGGCGTCGGTCAACTCGACGCTCTTGACGTTGAGTTCGTCGGCGATCAGGTCGGCGAACGGCGCCAGCCGCTGCGGATCATCCACCGCCACAGTCAGTTTCGGTAGCGGCAGGCGCACCCGCAGCTTCTTGGCCTTGCGCAGGGACGACGCCGCCGAGCACACCTCGCGGACCTGATCCATCGCGGCGACCAGGTCGGGGTCCGCGGGCACCACACCTTCTTGCGGCCAGTCGGTCAGGTGCACCGAGCGCCCGCCGGTGAGACCGCGCCAGATGATCTCGGTGACCGACGGAAGCAGCGGCGCGGCTAGCCGGGCCGTCACCTCGAGCACGGTGTGCAGGGTATCGATGGCGTCGGCATCTTCCTCCCAGAACCGTGAACGCGACCGCCGCACATACCAATTCGTCAACGCCTCGGTGAACTGCCGCAGCTGCTCGCAGGCCCGGGAGATGTCGCAGGTGTCCATTTCCCGGGTGAGGTTGTCACGCAGTTCAGCGAGCTTGGCCAGGATGTAGCGGTCCAGGACCTGCCGCGAATCGGCGCGCCAGGTGCCGACTTTGGGCGCGTAGAGGGCCAGGAAGCTGTAGGCGTTCCACAACGGCAGCAGGACCTGGCGCACACCCTCGCGGATGCCCTGCTCGGTGACGATCAGGTTGCCCCCGCGCAGGATCGGCGAGGCCATCAGGAACCACCGCATGGCGTCGGAGCCGTCGCGGTCGAACACCTCGGACACGTCCGGGTAGTTGCGCAGCGACTTGCTCATCTTCTGCCCGTCGGAGCCCAGCACAATCCCATGCGCCACACAGGTTTTGAATGATGGCCGGTCGAAGAGCGCGGTGGCCAGCACGTGCAGCGTGTAGAACCAGCCGCGGGTCTGGCCGATGTATTCGACGATGAAGTCGCCCGGGTAGTGGGTGTCGAACCAGTCGCGGTTCTCGAACGGGTAATGCACCTGGGCATACGGCATCGAGCCCGAGTCGAACCACACGTCAAGCACGTCGGGGATGCGCCGCATGGTGCTGCGGCCGGTCGGGTCGTCGGGATTGGGACGAGTCAGCTCGTCGATGTAGGGCCGGTGCAGGTTGGTGGGCCGCACCCCGAAGTCGCGCTCCAGCTCGTCGAGGCTGCCGTAGACGTCGATGCGCGGGTAGGCCGGGTCATCGGACTTCCACACCGGAATCGGACTGCCCCAGTAGCGATTTCGGGAGATCGACCAGTCGCGGGCGCCCTGCAGCCACTTGCCGAACTGGCCGTCCTTGACGTGTTCGGGGTACCAGGTGATCTGCTGGTTGAGTTCGACCATCCGGTCGCGGAAGGCCGTGACGGTGACGAACCAGGACGAGACGGCCCGGTAGATCAGCGGATTGCGGCAGCGCCAGCAGTGCGGATAGGGGTGCTCGTAGGTCTCGTGGCGCAGCAGCACCGCGCCGTTGGCCGCCGCCGGGCCGGTGCCGTTCTTCAGGTCGCGGATGATGTGCGGGTTGGCATCAAAGACGTGCTGCCCCTGGTAATCCGGCACGGTGGCGTCGAAGCGGCCCTTGGAATCGACCGGGGTGACGGGCACGATGCCGACCTTGTCGGTGGTCGCCATGTCGTCCTCGCCGTAGGCCGGGGCCATGTGCACGATGCCGGTGCCGTCCTCGGTGGTGACGAACTCCCCGGGCAGCACCTGAAAAGCCTTGGGGCTGTCCATGAAATACGGGAAGGGTGGCACATAGCGCGTACCGAGCAGCTCCGCCCCGGAGCGGGCGCTCAGGATCTCGGGTTCTTCGCCGAGCTCGCGGGCGTAGGCGGCCAGCCTCGGCTCGGCCAGCACGAAACGCTGATCGCCGGCCCGGACCTCGACGTAGCTGACCTCGGGGTTGACCGCGACCGCCAGGTTCGACGGCAGGGTCCACGGCGTCGTCGTCCACACCAGCAGGTGCGCGCCGTCCAGCGCACCGCCGACCACTTTGAATCCCACGGTGAGCGCCGGGTCTTGGCGGCTCTGGTAGACGTCGTCGTCCATGCGCAATTCGTGGTTGGACAGCGGGGTTTCGTCGCGCCAGCAGTAGGGCAGGACGCGGTAGCCCTCGTAGGCCAGGCCCTTGTCCCAGAGTTGCTTGAACGCCCAGATCACCGACTCCATGTAGGACAGGTCGAGCGTCTTGTAGTCGTTGTCGAAGTCGACCCAGCGGGCCTGGCGGGTGACATAGGCCTGCCACTCGTCGGTGTAGCGCAACACCGATTCCCGGCACGCGTCGTTGAACGCGGCGATCCCCATGTCGTCGATCTGCGATTTGTCGTTGATGCCCAGCTGGCGCTCGACCTCGAGTTCGGCGGGCAACCCGTGGGTGTCCCAGCCGAAACGACGCTCCACCTTGTAGCCGCGCATGGTGCGGTACCGCGGAACGATGTCCTTCACGTAGCCGGTGAGCAGGTGCCCGTAGTGCGGCAGCCCGTTGGCGAAGGGCGGGCCGTCGTAGAAGACGTATTCCGGGGCGCCCTCGCGGTGGGCGATGCTGGCCCGGAAGGTGTCGTCGCGGGCCCAGTAGTCGAGGACCTCGAGTTCGAGGGCCGGGAAGTCGGGCGCGCCGCCGGCCAGTTTCGGATAGGCCTTGACGTCAGCGTTCTCGATCACGTGGTGCGTCGTCTCCTGTGCCTCAGTGCCGTTGGGCACTGGTAGCGCCTGTTGGGGACGACGACGCGCTGCCTGCGCGAGCGCCGCGGTACCACCCCGCTTGCCACGCTGCCGCGTGGCCGCTCGTTGGAGGCTGTGACGGGCCCACCCGTTCGGTTCTACTGAGCTGGCCAGAGAAAGAAGCCGGCTGTTCTTCCGAAGGCTCCCCGGTGATGCCGGATCAACGCCAGTGGGTCGATTCTACTCAGGCGGAGCACCCCAAGGGGCTACCTGGCCTCAGGAAACACCTGCGGCCGGGTAGCCCCTTGGAGCCACGGTTGGTCGCTGTTCATCGGATCAGGCCTGCACCTCGAGCACACCGACGCGCCACAGGGCCGCGTAGACGTGCCGCAGGGGCACGCTCAACAGGCGGGTGGCGCCCTCCACCAGCGGGTCGCCGGCGACAACGGGCTGCTTGTTGACCTGGCGGGTGGCCTTCTTGGCCGGGGCCTGAGCCGTGTCAGCATCGCGCACCACCGTCAGTGTGCGGGCGGGCGCTTGGGTTACCACTTCGTCGTAGAGAGCTGCGGTCATGGTCGCCTCCTGGAGGGGATTTCTAACGGGGACTAACTGGACTGACGCGTCCCGTCCCGTCGCGGTTCCGATCCCAGAACGCTTGGCCGATAAGCCACTTAGCGTTACGACGCTCAGCTGAGAACGTCGTGCCGGAGACCGGATCGGGACGAGACGGAGTTCGGACTTCGGTCCGGACTGTCGCTGGAACTCATGTGTCCCTCACCTCCTCGCGGTCACGAACGCGTGCGGTTTTCCGCACGCGAATTGCGCGCAGCATGAGGAGCGAAAACCCGACGATCGCCGGAGATCCGCACCCCTCTCGTCAGAGCTTCGGCACCACACGACGTGTCCGGTATTCCGGAAGCCACCTGGGCTCAACCCTTAAGCCGGGAGGAGCTGTCCTGACCCGGGGCGTCTTTCGACGTTCGGGGTCAGTGGCCTGTATTCGTGTAGACGCCTCACCTAACGAGGTGCTTACCCGACCGATAATGCACGACGGGTCCGACCGGGTCAAACTCCTCGGGGCCACGTTTCGCGATCTTTACGTTTTTCCGGGGCGGCTCCACAGGATTCGGCCAGGTTCGAGCTTTTGACCTGCGGGTATGACGCGGCCGGTCGGCACCGATTGTTCATCTTTTGTTTGCCGGCCCCGGCCGGAAGGGGTGTCAAAACCCTTGCGGGGAAAGCCCTGTCACTTCTCGACGAGGCCCTCGAGCCGCCCGATGGTGTCGATGAACTCCTCGACCATGTCGAGCACCACCGTTCGCGTGGGGCGAACCCGGTCGAGCGCCCCGACCACCTGTCCGACGAAGTAGGTGGCCAGCTCGCGCGCCTTGGCGCCGGAATGCGCGGCCGCGGAGTTGATGCGCATCTGCGGCTCGGTGACCAGCGCGGTCTGCAACGGCATGCCGAGCGGGTCGGGCTTTTCCGGGCGCTCCCATTCCTCGGTCCAGGCCGTCCGCAGCATCCGCGCCGGCTTGCCCGTCATCGACCGCGAGCGCACCGTGTCCGAGGAGGTGGCGGCCAGGAACTTGTCCTTGACCACCGGCGGCGTCTCGGCCTCTTCGGTGGTCAGCCACACCGACCCACACCACACGCCTTCGGCGCCGAGGGCCAGCGCCGCCGCGATCTGGCGGCCGCGGGCGATGCCGCCGGCGGCGAGAACGGGGACCGGCGACACGGCATCGACGACCTCGGGAACCAGGACCATGGTGGCGACCTCGCCGGTGTGTCCCCCGGCCTCGGTGCCCTGCGCGACGATCAGGTCAACCCCCGCGGCCGCGTGCCGTTGCGCGTGACGCGTGGTGCCGGCCAGCGCGGCCACCAGCACCTCGCGGTCGTGGGCGCGTTCGACGAGGTCCGCCGGGGGCGGGCCGAGCGCGCTGGCGATCAGCCGGATGTCGTGGGCGAACGCCACCTCCAGCAGCGGCTCGTAGCCCTTGGGCGAGATGTTGAGGCCGCCGGCGGAGGCGCGCGCCTCCTGGGCCGGCGCCGTGATTCCGTAGCGGGCGAGGATGTCGTCGACGAACGCGCGGTGCTCCTCGGGGAGCAGCGCCCGCGCCTGTTTGGCGTCGATGCCGCCTTCGTCCGCGCCGACGTATTTGGGCGGCAGCAGCAGGTCCACCCCGAACGGCTTGCCCCCCGTCTGCTCCTCGATCCAGGTCAGTTCGTTCTGCAGCCGCTGGGGGCTGTGCGCCACCGCGCCGAGGATGCCGAACCCGCCCGCATTGGTCACCGCGGCCACCACATCGCGGCAGTGGCTGAAGGCGCAGATGGGGAACTCGACGCCGAGCATTTCGGCGACTCTGGTACGCATTGCCCGACGCTAGATAGCTATCGATCGATATGTCAATCGACGACGGTGTCCGCGGGCGACCGGCCGTCCGGCGGCCAGCTCGCCACGCCCTCCTCAAGCGGGACCTGGAGGCTGTGCAGGAGCGACGCGACCATCCGCCACGCGCCGATCGCGGTGACGAGCTCGATGAGAACCGTTGTGTCGCCTTGCAATTCACGCTCGCAGGCCGCCCAGCTCGCGGCGCTCACCGCGCCGTCGCGGACCACGTCGTCGGTGGCGGCCAGCACGGCGCGCTCGGTGGGCCCGAACCCGTCGTGTGCCTGCCAGTCGCGCACGCCGAGCAGGTCGTCGGGGGCCACGCCCAGCCTCGAGGCGACGCGCCAGTGCTGCGTCCATTCGTAGTCGCATGCGGTGAGCCAGCCGATCCGCATGATCACCAGCTCGCGCAACCGCGGCTCGAGCGCACCGTGCCAGAGCATGGTGGCGAGCAGGTCGTTGATGGCGCGTGCCAGCGGCGGGTGGTTGAGCAGCACCTGGAAGATGCTCAGTTCGGCCATGTAATTCGGCACGGCCGCTTCGTCGGCGGCGGCCGTGGCTTCGTCGAGCGGCAACCTGGGCACGCGAGCTGTTGTCATGGTGAGCACTTGAGTGTACTGGCGGGCACCGTCCCGATCATCGGCCTGAAAGCCGTTGCCGCAGCCGTGTTTACGAGCAACGCTCAGAGCAGACCGAGCAGCTGCAGGTCGGTGACGTATTTGACGATCACCTGCGGCGAGACGTGCGGGATGTCGTTGTCGGCGCCGATCTTGGCTTCCTGCACCGCGGCCCGGAAACGGTCGGCCGGGGCGAAGGACCCGCTGGCGGGCTCCGGCGCCTGCAGCTGGTTGTAGCCCGGCACCTGCAACATCTGCAGCACCGAGTGCTTCCGCTGCCGCTCCGGCAGCTCGCGCAGCGCGGCCTCGAATCGCTGGAGCCACTCCCCGAAGTCGTCGATCCGCTCGATCGGATAGCCGGCGTCGATCAGCCAGTCGACATACTCGTCGATGCCGATGCCGTCGTCGTGCGGGTTCATCACGTGATACGTCTCGAACCCGTCCATCACCTGGGTGCCCAGCGTGGTGACCGCCTCGGCGACGAACTCCACCGGCAGCGCATCGAAGTGCGCGCGTTGCCGGTTGCCCTCGTCGTCCAACTGGTAGAACGAGCGCGGCGCGATGCCGGTAGCCACCAGGCTCAACACCATCCGGGTGAACATGTCCGACAGGTTGAACTGGCCGGCGTAGCTGGTGTCGGACAGGATCATGTCGGAGCGGAACACCGAGACCGGCAGCCCGCACAGGTCGTGGGCCTCGCGCAGCAACACCTCGCCGGCCCACTTGCTGTTGCCGTAGCCGTTGGCGTAGCTGCCGTCGATCTTGCGGATCGGGCTGATGACCCGGATGTCGGCGTCCTCGGTGAACACCGCCGGGTCGATCTGGCGGCCCACATCGGAGGTCGACACATACGCGTACGGCTTCAGCTTGGTGGTCAGCGCCACCCGGATCAGCTCCGCCGTGCCCACCACGTTGGGCCCGAACAGCTCGCTGTACGGCAGCACGCCGTTGACCAGGGCCGCCGAGTCGACGATCAGGTCGACGGTGTCCGCAAGCCGCTGCCAGGTCTGCTCGTCAAGGCCGAGGTTCGCCGCGTCCTTGTCACCGGCGATGACCTCCAAGTGGTCGGCCGCCAGCCCCTGGAAATACTGCAACAACTGCGGGTCGCCGCTATCGAACGTCTTCTCCAGCCGCTGCCACGCCTCCTCGTCCGAGCCGGCGCGCACCAGGCAGATCAGCTTGCCGTCCACCAGCTCCAGCTGCTCGAGCCACTGCAGCGCCAGGTACCGGCCCAGGAAGCCCGTCGCCCCGGTCAGCAGGACCGTCCGCACCTCCGCGCTCGGGCCGGGCAGCGACGGCGCGCTGCTCAGCGTCGTGGCGTCGATGAACTTGTCCAGCGTCAGATCGCTGGCGTAGACCTGGGTCGCGTCGCGACCGTGCACGGACGCAAAGCTGGAACCGCCGCCCTCGACGTCGTCCACACCGCTGGCATCGCGTTCCGCCCGCTGGCCGAGGCGTCGCACCGACGGCGCCTCGAACAGGGTGCGCACCGAGAGGTTCGCGTCGAGAGCCGTGTTGATCTCGGCGATCACCCGCATCGCGGAAAGCGAATCGCCGCCGAGGTCGAAGAAGGAATCTTCGACCGAAACCCGCTGCAGCCCAAGGACTCCTGCGAAGATCTCGGCCAAGGCCTCTTCGATGGGGGTGGCCGGGGCCCGGTACTCACCACCGGCCTTCTGGTACTCCGGGGCGGGCAGGGCGCGCTTGTCGAGCTTGCCGTTGACGGTCAACGGCAGCGCGTCCAGCACTACCACCGCGACCGGCACCATGTAGGCCGGCAGCCGCTCGCCCAACCGGCCCCGGATCGCGGCCGGATCCGCGGACCCGGTGATGTAGCCGACCAGCCGCTTGTCGCCGGGTCGGTCTTCACGGGCGATCACCGCCGCCTGCTCGACCCCGTCCAGAGCGGCCAGGGCCGCCTGGATTTCGCCGAGCTCGATGCGGTAGCCGCGGATCTTGACCTGCTCGTCGACGCGCCCAAGGTATTGCAGCTGGCCGTCGGCGCCCCAGCGCACCAGGTCGCCCGTGCGATACATGCGCGCACCGGGCGCCCCGAACGGGCATGCCACGAACCGCGAGGCGGTCAGACCCGCCCGGCGCGCATAGCCGGAGGCCACACCGCGGCCTGCGATGTAGAGCTCGCCGACGACGCCTTCGGGCGCCGGCCGCAGCCACTTGTCCAGAACGAACAGCGCCGCCCCCGGGACCGGGGAACCGATCGGCGCTCCCGTGTCGGCGCTCAACGGCGCGCTCATCGCCGCGTACACCGTGCCTTCGGTCGGGCCGTAGGCGTTGATCATCACCCGGCCAGGCGCCCACCGGTCCACCACCTCGGGCGGGCAGGCCTCACCGGCGACAACCAGGGCCGTCGCTTCCAGGCCCTCCGGCGAGAGCATTCCCACCGCCGACGGGGTCTGGCTGAGCACGGTGACGTTCTCCGCGACCAGCAATTCGTGCAGGTCCTTCGGCGAACCGGCCACGGATTCGGGCACCACGACCAGCCGGCCGCCGTGCAACAGTGCGCCGAATATCTCGTGCACCGACACGTCGAAGACGAGCGAGTGCCACTGCGCCCACACGCCCGGGTCCGGCAGGTCGGCGTGCAGTTTCTCCAGCAGCTGGGTGGCGTTGTGGTGGGTGACCGCCACGCCCTTCGGGACACCCGTGGTGCCGGACGTGTAGATCAGGTACGCGATGTCCTCCGGCGACGGCACCGGCAACGCCGTGGCGGGCTGGGTGTCCACCGGCGCGTCGTTGACATCGATGACCAACAGGTCGGAGCCGTCCACCCGGGGCCGCAATTCGGCGGTGGTGACCACGGCGACCGGTGCGGCGTCGGCAAGCACGAACTCGATCCGCGGCGCCGGGACCGCAGGGTCGATCGGCAAGTACGCCGCCCCGGTCTTCAGCACCGCCAGGATCGACACGATCGCCTCGGCCGACCGGGAGAACAGCAGCGCCACGCTTTCGCCCGGGCCCGCGCCGTGCTCGGCGAGCAGGTGGGCCAGCCGGTTCGCGGCCTCGTCGAGTTCCCGATAGGTCAGCGTGCGGCCCTCGAACGTCAGCGCCGGGGCCTCCGGAACACGGGCCACCTGCTCGGCGAACAGCGCCGGGATCGACGCCGTAGCGCCCACCGGCGCGGTCAGCACCGCCCGGTTGCCCCACTCGTCGAGGCGGGCGCGCTCGCCGGCATCCAACACGTCCATCGACGACAGCCGCTGGCTCGAGTCGGCGGTCATCGCCCCCAGCACCCGCTGGAACCGCTCGATCATCGACTCGATCGCGGCGGTATCGAACACGCTGGTGTCGAACTCGACGCGTAGGCCCAGTTCCCGCCCCGGAAGCGCCATGACCGACAGCGGGTAGTGGTTGTATTCGCGGTTGGTGACGTCGGTGATCGCCAGCTCGTGGAAACCCAACGGCACGCTGGTGTCGATCGGGTAGTTCTCGTACAGGAACAGCGTGTCGAACAGCTGGTCGTGACCGGTGACGCGGTGGATCTCGTTCAGCGCCAGGTGCTCGTGCTCGATCGTGTCGTTGTGGGCCCGCTGCAGCTGCTGCAGCAGCTCGGACACCGTGGTGCCCGCGGTGACGTGGGCGCGTACCGGCACGGTGTTGATCAACAAGCCCACCATCGACTCGGCGCCGGCCAGATCCGCAGGCCGACCGGAGACCGCGGTGCCGAAGGCCACGTCATGCTGGCCGGTCAGCCACATCAGCAACTGCGCCCAGGCGCTCTGCAGCACGGTGTTGATCGTGGTGTGGCACGAGCGGGCGAGCTCGCCCAGCGCGCGCGTGGTCTCCGCGGGCAGCCGATACGACTCGACCCCTCGCCGCCCGAGGCCCAATCGGGCTGGCGGACCGACCAGGGTGGGGGCATCGAACCCGGCCAGCACCTCGGCCCACGCCGCGCGGGCGGCCGTGCGGTCCTGAGCCGCGAGCCACGTCAGGTAGCTGCGGTAGGACGCGGGCGCGGGCAACCTGTCCCCGTAGTAGCTGGTGAGGATCTCGCGCAGCATGATCGGCAGCGACCAGCCATCCATCACGATGTGGTGGTTGGTGAGCACGAACCGGTGCCGGTTGTCGGCGGTGCGGATCAACGCGGCCCGGAAGGCCGGCCGGTTGGCGAGGTCGCTGACCGCGCCGCGCTCGGCGGCGCAGAGCTGTTCGATCTTCTCCTCGGGGTCCAGGTCTTCCGCGCCGAGCTGGATGTACCGCCACGCCATGACGGGGTCGGCCGGGACGACCTGCACCGGCTCGCCGAACTGCGGGCAGAAGCGGGCCGCCAGGTTGGGATGCCGGTTGACGACGGTGTGGACGGCCTCGCGCAACCGATGCGGGTCGAGGTCACCGGTGACGGTGATGCCGAGCTGCACCGCATAGACGTCGTCGCCGAGGTCGTGCGCAAAGCTGGCGTGGAAGAGCAGCCCCTGCTGCAACGGGGTCAGCGGCAAGACGTCGGCGACCGCGTATTGCTGGCAGAGGTCGTCGAGCTGCTGCTGGTTCAGGCGAGCGGGGGCGATGTCCGACGGGGTCAGACCGCCACCGCCGCTGCGCACGTGCGCGCAGATGCCGGCCAATGCCTCGAACCACAGCTGGCTCAACCGGCTGACCTGCTCGTGGTCCAGCGCCGAGGGCGCCCACGTCCAGTTGGCCTGCAGGTGCGGGCCGGCCTCGGTGTCCATGGTCCCGGCGTTGAGGTCGACGGTGTGCATCAACGGCATGGGCAGCGCCGCGCTGGCAGCGCCGGTGAACGACAGGCTGTCCTGGCTGATCCGCCACATCTCGCCGGGCAGATCCGCCGCCGCGCCCAGTCGTCCCAGGTAGTTGAACCCGATCACGGGGTCCGACCCGTCCAGGTCCACCTCGTCGTTCATGTACCGCAGCAACCCGTAGGTCAGCGGGTCCGGGAGCGCGCGCAGCTGCTCCTTGGCCTTCTTGACCAGGACCCCGAGCGCGGGGTCACCGGCCATCACCTGCGCCCAGTCCAGTTCGCCGACAGTCAGCGCGACGGGGTACTTGGTGGTGAACCAGCCCACCGTGCGGGACAGGTGGACGTGCGGGCCCAGTTCCTCGTGGCGGCCGTGGCCCTCGACGTCGATGCCGATCGGGGCGCCGGTGCCCACGAACCGCGCCCAGGCCAGCCCGAACGCGATCAACAGGATGTCCTGCACGCCGGCGCGGAACGCCGAGGGCACCTCACCCAGCAGCTGCCGGGTGGTCTCCACATCCAGCGACACCGACAGCTGCTTGGCCGTCTCGTAGGTGTCCACGTCTGGACGCACCGCCGGCAACAGCGCCGGGGTCGCCGCGACCTGCCGCCACGCCTCGGCCTGCTCGATCACCTCGGGGCGCTGGGCGTGCTCCTCCAGCATCGCGGTCCACCTGGCGAACGACGTCCCGGCGGTCGGCAGCGCCACCGGCTGGCCACTGTGGTGCTGGGCCCACGCAATGTTCAAGTCTTCCAACAGGATTCGCCACGACACCCCGTCAACGGCCAGGTGGTGAATGATCAACGCCAGCTGGGCCGTGGATTCCGCCCACACGGCGCGCAGCATGGTCCCCGCCGCGGGGTTGAGCTGCGAGCGCGCCGCCACCAGCGTCGCGTCGGACAGCGCGTGGACGGTGTCCATGCAGGCACCGGCATCGACCGCGCCGACCTCGGGCACCTGCATCGACCAGCCTCCGGCGCCGTCGTCGTCGACGCGCATCCGCAGCGTGGCGTGCCGGTCCAGCAGTGATTGCAGCACCACCCGCACGTCATCGCCGGTGACGCCGGCCGGGGCCTGGACCACCATGGTCTGGTTGAACTGGTCGGTCGGGCCGTCGACTTGCTGCAGCCAGCGCATGATCGGGGTTCCGACCACCGGGCCGATGCCCTCGTCGACGACGTCGTCGTCGGAGGCCACGCCGGCCACCCGGGCCAGCCGGGCCACGGTCTGCTCGACGAAAACGTCGCGCGGGCGGCACACCACGCCGGCCGCGCGGGCGCGTGCCACCACCTGCATCGACAGGATGCTGTCGCCGCCAAGGTCGAAGAACGAGTCGTCGACGCCGACCCGCTCCAGCCCGAGCACCTGGGCGTAGATGGCGGTCAGCGTCTCTTCGACGGCCGTGGACGGCGCGCGGTAATCGCCGTTGGTCTTCTGGTACTCGGGCGCCGGCAACGCCCGCTTGTCGAGTTTGCCGTTGACCGTCAGCGGCAGCGCGTCCAGCACCACGACGGCGGCCGGAACCATGTAGCTGGGCAGCCGCTCGCCCAGCTGGGTGCGAATCTCGGCCGGGTCGGCGGTCCCGGTGATGTAACCGACCAGACGCTTGTCGCCGGGGCGGTCCTCGCGGGCGATCACCGCCGCCTGGTCAACGCCGTCCAGCCCCGCGAGGGCGGTCTGGATTTCGCCCAGCTCGATGCGGTAGCCGCGGATCTTGACCTGCTCGTCGGCGCGGCCGAGGTACTGCAGCTGGCCGTCGATGCCCCAGCGCACCAGGTCGCCCGTGCGATACATCCGCGTCCCCGGCGCCCCGAACGGGCACGCCACAAACCGCGAGGCCGTCAAACCCGCCCGGCGCACATAGCCGGAGGCCACACCGCGGCCGGCGATGTAGAGCTCGCCGACGACGCCCTCCGGCGCCGGGCGCAACCACTTGTCGAGCACGAACAGCGCGGCGCCCGGTACGGGCGAGCCGATCGTCGGCGCCCCCGACTCGGCGCTCAGCGGCGCGCTCATCGATGCGTAGACCGTGCCTTCGGTCGGGCCGTAGGCGTTGATCATCACCCGACGCGGCGCCCACCGGTCCACCACCTCGGACGGGCACGCCTCGCCCGCCACGATCAGTGCCGTCGAATCCAGCCCGTCGGGCGACAGCATCCCCACCGCCGACGGGGTCTGGCACAACACGGTGACCTTCTCCGCGACCAGCAACGCGTGCAGGTCGTCCGGCGAGCCGGCCACCGACTCGGGCACCACCACCAGGCGCCCGCCGTGCAATAGCGGGCCCCAGATCTCCCACACCGACACGTCGAAAACCAGCGAGTGCCACTGCGACCAGACACCCGCCTTCGGCAGGTCGGCGGGCAGCGACTTCAGCAGCTGGGTGACGTTCTGGTGAGTGACCGCCACGCCCTTGGGGGTCCCGGTCGTGCCCGAGGTGTAGATCATGTACGCGATGTCCTCGGGGGCCGGCCCCGGTAGCCGCGAGCTGGGCTGTTCGGCCACCGCGGGATCGTCGACGTCGACGACCAGCAAGTCGAACCCGTCCAGCCGCGCCCGCAACTCGGCCGTCGTGACCGCGGCGACCGGCGCCGCATCGCCGAGCATGAACTCCATTCGCGCCGCCGGGACCGCAGGGTCGATCGGCAGATAGGCCGCGCCGGTCTTGAGGACCGCCAGGATCGACACGATCGCCTCGGCGGACCGCGGCAGGAGCAGCGCCACGCACGCCCCCGGACGCGCGCCATGGTCGGCCAGCAGGTGCGCGAGCCGGTTCGCGGCCTCGTCGAGCCCCTGATACGTCAGCGTGCGGCCCTCGAACGTCAGTGCCTGAGCCTCCGGTACACGCGCGACCTGCTTGTCGAACAACGCCGGAATGGACGCAGCCCCCTTCACCGGCGCGGTCAACACCGCCCGGTTACCCCACTCGTCGAGGCGGTCGTGCTCGCCGCCATCCAGCAAGTCGATCGACAACAATCGCCGCCCTGCACCGACGGTCATGACTGCTCCTCCAAATCTGCGGTCATGGCTTCCAGCACCCGCCGGAACCGCTCGATCAACCTCTCGATTCTGCCTTGGTCGAAGACTTCTGTATCGAATTCGACGCGAAGACCCAGTTCGTGACCCGGCACAGCTTGCACCGACAGCGGGTAGTGGTTGTATTCCCGGTTGGTGAATCCGCTAATAGCCAGCTCGTCGACGGCCGAAAGGGCTGCGGTGTCGATCGGATAGTTCTCGTACACGAACATGGTGTCGAATAATTGGTCGTGTCCCGTTACACGATGGATCTCATTCAGCGCCAAGTGCTGGTGCTCGAGCGTGTCGTTGTAGGCGCTCTGCAGCTGGTTTAGCAGGTCCGCGATGGTGGTTTCGGCGCCGATCGTCGCCCGCACCGGCACCGTGTTGATGAGCAGCCCCACCATCTGGTCGGCGCCGGCCAGCTCGGTCGGGCGCCCCGAGACCGCTGTGCCGAATGTCACGTCGTGCTGGCCGGTCAGCCAGATCAGCAGCTGCGCCCAGGCGGCCTGTAGCACGGTGCTGACGGTGGTGCGGCACGAGCGGGCCAGCTCGCCCAGCGCGCGCGTGGTCTCCGCCGAAACCTGGAATGAGGAGACGCCGCGCGGGCCGAGGCTCATCCGGCCCGCCGGACCGACCAGGGTGGGGGTGTCAAACCCGGCCAGCACCCGCCGCCACGCCGCCTGGGCGGCGCCGCGGTCCTGCGCGGCCAGCCAGGCGACGAACTTGCGGTACGGCACCGGGACCGGCAGCTGCACCCCGTAGTAGGCGGCGAATATCTCCTGCAGCAGGATCGGCTTCGACCAGCCGTCGAGCACGATGTGGTGGTTGGTCAGAACGAACCGGTGCCGGTTGTCGGCGGTGCGGATCAGCGCGGCCCGGAACGGCGGGCGGTCCGCCAGATCGCACACCGCGGCGCGTTCGGCCGCGCAGACCTGCTGGATCTGCCCCTCGGGTTCGGCGTCTTCGGTGTCGAGTTCGACGTAATGCCACGACAGCGCGGGCTCGGCCGAGAGGACCTGCACCGGCTCGCCGAAGTCTTCGACGAAGTGCGCCACCACGTTCGGATGCCGCTTGATCATGGTGTGCACCGCGTCGCGCAGCCGGTGCGGGTCGAGGGCACCGTTCACGCTGATGTCGAGCTGTACGGCGTACAGGTCGTCGCTGCCGTGCGCGCTGCCGGTGTGGAACAGGAGTCCCTGCTGCAACGGGGTCAACGGCAACACGTCGGCGACCGGGTAGCGCTGGCACAGCTCGTCGATGTCCCGCTGAGTCAGCCTCGCGGGAGCGAGGTCCGACGGCGTCAGCCCGCCCCCACCGTTGCGGACGTGGCTGCAGATCCCGCTCAGGGCGTCGAACCACAATTCGCTCAGTCGGCCGACCTGTCCCTCGTCGAGCGCCGAGCGCGCCCAGGTCCAGTTGGCCTGCAGAAGCGGACCCGCGGCGGTGTCCAGCGTGCCGGCGTTGAGCTCGACGGTGTGCGGCAACGGCATGGGCACCGCCGTCGCCGCGCCGGCCGACGCCAGGCTGTCCTGGTCGAGCCGCCACAACTCGCTGGACAGGTCGCCCGCGCCGCCCAGTCGCCCGAGGTAGTTGAACCCGATCACCGGGTCCGACCCGTCCATGTCGACGTCTGGGTTCAGGTAGCGCAGCAGCCCGTAGGTCAGCGTGTCCGGCAGGGCGCGCAATTGTTCCTTGGCGTCCTTGACCAGGGCCCCCAACTCGGCCTCGCCGGCGATGACCTGTCCCCAGGACAGGCCGCCGACCGCCAGCGCGACCGGGTACTTGGTGGTGAACCAGCCCACCGTGCGGGACAGGTCGACCTGCGGGCCGAGTTCCTCGTGACGGCCGTGGCCCTCGACGTCGATGCCGATCGGCGCGCCGGTGCCGACAAACTGCGCCCAGGCCAGCCCGAACGCGATCAGCAAGACGTCCTGCACGCCGGCGTGGAACGCAGCGGGCACCTCGCCCAGCAACAACCGGGTCGTGTCGGAGTCGAGCGACACTGAGAGCTGACCCGCGCTGACGTAGGTGTCGATGCCGGGCCGCACCGCCGGCAACGGCGCCGGCGTCGACGCGATCTGCCGCCAGGCCTCCGCCTGGTCGACGACCTCCGGTCGGCGCGCGTGCTCCGCCAGCAGCGACGACCACCGGGCGAACGACATCCCGCCCACCGGCAGCGCCACCGGCTGGCCGCTGTGGTGCTGTGCCCACGCAATATTCAAGTCTTCCAACAGAATTCGCCACGAAACCCCGTCAACGGCCAGGTGGTGAATGATCAACGCCAGCTGGCCCGTGGAGGGCACCCACACCGCGCGCAGCATCGCACCGCTGGCCGGGTTCAGCTGTGAGACCGCCGCCGACAGCGCCGCATCGGACAACGTCTCCACGGTGTACACACACCCGGCGGCATCCACCACGCCGACCTCGGGCACCCGCAGCGACCAGTCCCCCGCGCCGTCGTCGTCGACCCGCAGCCGCAGCATGGCGTGCCGGTCCAGCAAAGCCTGCAGCACCAGCACCACGTCGGCTTCACTCACCCCCGCCGGGGCCTGCACCACCATGGTCTGGTTGAACTGCTCGACCGGACCGTCGACGCTCTCCAGCCAGTGCATGATCGGCGTCGCGACCACTTCGCCGATGCCCTCGTCGACGACGTCGTCGTCGGTGGCCACGCCGGCCACCCGGGCCAGCCGGGCCACCGTCTGTTCGACGAAGATGTCGCGCGGGCGGCACACCACGCCGGCCGCGCGGGCGCGTGCCACCACCTGCATCGACAGGATGCTGTCACCGCCGAGGTCGAAGAACGAGTCGTCGACCCCGACGCGCTCCACACCCAAGACCTGGGCGTAGATGCCGGCCAAGATCTCCTCGACGGCCGTGCTCGGCGCGCGGTAGTGATCGGCGTCGGAGTACTCGGGCGCCGGCAGCGCGCGGGTGTCGAGTTTGCCGTTGACCGTCAGCGGCAGCGCCTCGAGCACCACGACCGCGGTGGGCACCATGTAGGTCGGCAGCCGCTCGCCGAGCTGGTTGCGGATCTCGGCCGGGTCGGCGGTTCCGGTCACGTAGCCCACCAGCCGCTTGTCGCCGGGGCGGTCCTCGCGGGCGATCACCGCCGCCTCGTTGACCCCGTCCAGCGCCGCCAGCGCCGCATGCACCTCACCGAGCTCGATGCGGTACCCGCGGATCTTGACCTGCTCGTCGGCGCGGCCCATGTATTGCAGCTGACCGTCGGCACCCCAGCGCACCAGGTCCCCGGTGCGATACATCCGCGCCCCGGCCCCGCCGAACGGGCACGCCACGAACCTGGTCGCCGACAACCCCGACCGGCCCACATAGCCATACGCCAGACCGCGCCCGGCCACGTACAACTCACCGACCACACCCTCGGGCACCGGCCGCAACCACCCGTCGAGGACGAAGAAGCCCAGATGCGCCAGCGGCAGGCCGATCGGGCTGGCGTTGGTGTCGACGTCCCCGTCGACGATCTCGCGGAACGAGGCGTGCACCGTGGTCTCGGTGATGCCATACATGTTGATCAGCCGCGGCAGACCCGGGTGGTTGTGCAACCACTTGCCCAGCCGATGCGGCTCGAGCGCCTCGCCACCGAACACCACCGTCTGCAGCTTGAGCTGTTGCCCGAGCTCGGGCGCCAGCGAGTCCGCGGTCTGCAGCGCGTAGAACGCCGACGGCGTCTGGCTCAACACGCTGACCTGCTCGCGAACCAGCATGGCGTGCAGCTCTTCAGGCGAGCGGACCACATTGTCGGGCACGATCACCAGCCGGCCGCCATACAACAGCGACCCGAAGATCTCCCAGACCGAGAAGTCGAACGCCAGCGAGTGGCACTGCGTCCACACCTGCCCGAGCGCCAGCTGCGCGTCCAACGACTCCAGCAGCTGGGTGACGTTGCGGTGCGGCACCGCCACACCCTTCGGGGTGCCGGTGGTGCCGGACGTATAGATGATGTAGGCGATGTTCTCCGCGGACGGCGCCGGCAGCCCGTCGGTGGGTTGGGTCGCGACGGCGGGGTCGTCGAATTCGATGATCTCCAGGTCCGACCCGTCCAGCCGCGACCGCACGTCCGCGGTGGTGATGGCCGCGATCGGCGCGGCGTCGCCAAGCACGAATTCGATCCGCGCCGCCGGCACCGTGGGGTCGACCGGCAGGTAGGCCGCCCCGGTCTTGAGCACCGCCAATATCGCCACCACGGCCTCTGCCGTCCGGGGGAACAGCACCGCGACGCGCTCCCCCGGGCCGGCACCGCGGCTCACCAGCAGGTGGGCCAAACGGTTAGCGGACTCCTCGACCTCGCCATACGACCACGAACGGTCGCCGTGGGTGATGGCCGCCGCCTCCGGTGCGCGGGCCGCCTGGGCGGCGAACAATTCCGGAATCGAGGCCAGCTTCGGCGCCGACTCGGCCAGCACCGCCCGATTGCCCCACTTGTCGAGCCGGCCGTGCTCGGCGGCGTCGAGCAGGTCGATCGAGGACAGGCGGCGGGAGGGATCGGCGGTCATGTCCACCATCACCTGCTGCAACCGCTCGATCAGCGTGTCGATGGCGGCGGCGCTGAACACCTCGGTGTCGAATTCGACGCGCAGGCTCAGTTCGTGGCCCGGAGAAGCCACCACGGACAGCGGGTAGTGGTTGTACTCCCGGCTGCTGAAATCGGTGACGGCCAATTCGTGGACGCCCAACAGCGAGCCCGCGTCGATCGGATAGTTCTCGTAGAGGAAAAGAGTGTCGAACAACTGGTCGTGACCCGTGACGCGATGGATCTCGGGCAGCGCCAGGTGCTCGTAGTCGACGGTGTCGTTGTGCAGGCGTTGCAGCTGGTCGAGCAGCTCGGCGACGGTGGTCGTCGCGGTGATGGTCGCGCGCACCGGCACCGTGTTGATCAGCAGGCCGACCATCGCGTCCGCGCCGGCCAATTCGTGGGGCCGCCCCGAGACCGCGGTGCCGAAGGCCACATCGTGCTGCCCGGTCAGCCACGTCAGCAGCTGCGTCCACGCGCCCTGCAGCACCGTGCTGATGGTGGTGCGGCACGAACGCGCCAGCTCGCCCAGCGCTTTCGTGGTCTCGGCGGGCACATGGAACGCGGCGACGCCGCGCCGCCCGATCTGTCCAAGGGGCCCGACGAGGGTGGGGGTCTCGAAGCCGGCCAGCGCCTGCGCCCATGCCCCTTGCGCGGCGGCGCGGTCCTGGTTGGTCAGCCAGGTGACGAAGCTGCGGTAAGCCGGGGCGGCGGGAAGGCGCTCCCCGTAGTAGCTGGCGAAGATCTCCTGCAGCAGGATGGGCAGCGACCAGCCGTCGACCACGATGTGGTGAATGGTCAGCACGAACCGGTGCCGGTCGGGTGCAGTGCGGATCAGCGCGGCCCGGAACGACGGCTTCTCGGCGAGGTCGCACACCGCGGCGCGCTCGTCGGCGGCCAGCCGCTCGACCTGCTCATCGACATTGCCGTCGTCCAGTTCGACGTACCGCCACGCCATCTGCGGATCGGCCGGGATGACCTGCACCGGCTCCCCGAAATCCTCGGAGAACCGGGCAACCAGGTTCGGGTGCCGCTTGACGGCGGTGTGCACCGCCTCGCGCAGGCGCGCCGCGTCGAGGGCGCCCCTGACGGTGATGCCGAGCTGCACCGCATACAGGTCGTCCATGTCCTGCGCGAAGGCGGTGTGGAACAGCAGTCCCTGCTGAACGGGGGTCAGCGGCAGCACGTCGGCGACGCTGCCTTGCCGGCAGAGCTCGTCGATCTGTTGTTGGCTGAGTCGCGCGGGCGCGAGGTCCGACGGGGTCAACCCACCGCCGCCCGCCTTGACGTGCGCGCAGATGCCGGCCAGCGCCTCAAACCACAACTGGCTCAACCGGTTAACGCGCTCGTGGTCCAGCGCCGACGGGGCCCACGTCCAGTTGGCCTGCAGGTGCGGGCCGGCCTCGGTGTCCATGGTGCCCGCGTTGACTTCCACCGTGTGCGCCAGCGGCATGGGTACCGCGGTGGCCACGGCAGCAACGGCCAAGCTGTCGTGGCTGACCCGCCACAAGTCCTCAGAGAGGTCCGCGCCCGCGCCGAGCCGCCCGAGATAGTTGAACCCGATCACCGGGTCCGCCCCGTCCAGGTCCACCTCGGCGTTCAGGTAGCGCAGCAAGCCGTAGGTCAGGCCGTCGGGCAGGGTGCGCAGCTGTTCCTTGGCGTCCTTGATCACCGCGCCCAGCACCGTCTCGCCGGCCACCACCTGTGACCAGTTCAGCCGGCGGCTCTTGAGCGCCACCGGGTATTTGGTGGTGAACCAGCCGACGGTGCGCGACAGGTCCACCCGGGGAGCCAGTTCTTCCTGGCGCCCATGGCCCTCGACGTCGATGGCGATCGGCGCCGCACCCGTACCCAGGAATTCCGCGAACGCCAGCCCGAAGGCGATCAACAAGATGTCGCCCACGCCGGCGTGGAACGCGGCAGGCACCTCGCCGAGCAGCAGTCGGGTCGTCTCGACGTCCAGCGACACCGAGAGTTGACCGGCAGTCACATAGGTGTCGACATCGGGTTGCACCGCCGGCAACGCCGCCGGGGTGGCCGCCACCTGTCGCCACTCGTCCGCCCGGGCCACCACGTCGGTGCGCTGGGCGTACTCCTCCAGCAGCGACGACCACCGGGCGAACGACGTCCCCGGCGCCAGCAAGGCTATCGGCTGCCCGCTATGATGCTGCGCCCAGGCGATGTTGAAGTCTTCCAACAGGATTCGCCACGACACACCGTCGACGGCGAGGTGGTGGATGATCAGCGCCAGCTGGCCCGTGGGCTCGGCCCACGCCGCGCTGACCATTACCCCGGCGGCCGGGTTCAACCGCGACCGCGCCTCCGCCAACGTCTCTTCGGACAGTGTCTCGACGGCGTGCACGCAGCCGCGCGCGTCCACCGCACCGACCTCGGGCACGTGCAGCGACCAGCCGCCCGCACCGTCGTCGTCGGCGCGCAGCCGCAGCGCGGCGTGGCGATCCAGCAGGGCCTGCAGCACCGCCACCACGTCGGCCTCGCTCGCCCCCGCCGGCGCCTGCACCACCATGGTCTGGTTGAACTGCTCGATCGGCCCCTCGATGCTTTGCAGCCACCGCATGATCGGGGTGGCCACCACCGGCCCGACGCCGTCGTCGGCGACACCGCCCGCGCCGTCGGCCGCCACCTCGGCCACCCGGGCCAGCCGGGCCACCGACTGCTCGACGAACACGTCGCGCGGCCGGAACAGGATCCCCGCCGCACGGGCGCGGGCCACCACCTGCATCGACAGGATGCTGTCGCCACCGAGGTCGAAGAACGGCGCGTCCACACCGACCCGCTCCAGCCCCAGCACCTGGGCGTAGATGTCGGCGAGAATCTCCTCGACCGCGTCGCCCGGGGCGCGGTATTCGGCAGTGGCGTATTCGGGTGCCGGCAGGGCTCGCTTGTCGAGTTTGCCGTTGCCCGTCAAGGGCAGGGCCTCGAGCACCACCACCGCGGCGGGCACCATGTACGGCGGGAGGCGATCGGCCAGCGCGGCCCGGATCGCGGCCGGATCGGCGGTTCCGGTGATGTATCCGACCAGGCGCTTGTCGCCGGGGCGGTCCTCGCGCGCAATCACGGCAGCGCTTTCCACGCCGTCGAGGCCCTTGAGCACCGATTGGATTTCGCCGAGCTCGATGCGGTAGCCGCGGATCTTGACCTGCTCGTCGGAGCGACCGAAGTATTGCAGCTGCCCGTCCTCGCCCCAGCAGACCAGGTCGCCGGTGCGGTACATCCGTGCTCCGGGGCCGCCGAAGGGGTTGGCCACGAACCGGGAAGCCGTCAACCCGGCGCGGCGCACGTATCCGCAGCCGACGCCGCGGCCCGCCAAGTACAGCTCACCGACCACACCGGCCGGCACGGGCTGCAACCACTTGTCCAGCACGAACATGGCCGCGCCCGCGATCGGTGAACCGATCGGCACCACAGCGGATCCGGGGGTCAACGGCTTGCTGATCGATGCGCACACCGTGGTTTCCGTCGGGCCGTAGGCGTCGAGCATCACCCGCCCGGGCGCCGCCCACCGATCCACCACGTCGGCCGGGCAGGCTTCGCCGGCCACCACCAGCGCGGTGGACTCCAGCCCCTCCGCGGGCAACATCGCAACCGACGAAGGGGTCTGGGTGAGCACGCTGACCTTTTCCGCGGCCAGCAGGTCGTGAAGGTCTTCCGGCGAGCTCGCCACCGACTCGGGCACCACCAGCAGGCGCCTGCCCCGCAGCAGGGCGCCGAAGATCTCCCACACCGAGAAGTCGAAGGCCGCGGAATGGCACTGCGTCCACACCTGCCCCTTGGGCAAGCCGGCGTCGAGCGACTCGATCAGCCACGTGACGTTGAGATGAGGAATGGCAACGCCTTTGGGGGTTCCGGTGGTTCCGGAGGTGTAGATGATGTAGGCGATGTTGTCCGCGGCCGGCGCGGGCAGCGCGGTGTTGGGCTGGGTCTCGACGGCCGGGTCGTGCACATCGACGACCAACAGGTCGCGCCCGTCCAGCCGAGAGCGCAGGTCCGCCGTGGTGATCACCGCGCTCGGTCCGGCGTCGGAAAGCACGAATTCCATGCGCGCCGCGGAGTGCGCCGGGTCGATCGGCACGTAGGCAGCACCGGTTTTCAGCACCGCGAGCATCGCCACGATCGCGTCGACGCAGCGGGGGAACATGACCGCCACACATTCATCCGGACCCACGCCATGGCCGGCGAGCAGGTGTGCCAGCCGGTTGGAGGCCTCGTCGAGTTCGCCGTAGGTCAACGACTTGGCGGCGCAGGTCACCGCCGGCGCCTCGGGCGAGCGCTGCACGTGCTCGCCGAACGCCACCGGGATTGACACCGGGGCGGGCGCCGGCTCGGTCAGGGCCGCCCGGTTGCTCCACTCGTCGATTTGGGCCGGCTCGTCGGCGGCCAACAGATCGATGGAGGCCAGCCACCGCTCCGGATCGGCGGTCATCTCCTCCAGCACCTGCTGCATGCGCGCCGCCAAGTCGGCGACGCCGAAGTCCGCGAACGGTTGCCCCGGTCCCGCGGTGCTGAGGAAGAGCTGGTCACCTGCGCCCATGAAGAACAGGCTGAAGTGCCCCACGGGCCCGTGGTTTGTGTACGTCGCCGTCGCCGGGGAGCCGGCGAGGTCCAGCGTGAGCCTCATCGGGAGGAAGTTGATGCCAACCCGGTTCGCCGCCTGCCGCAGGCCGTCGCTCTCGAGGGTGTGCACCGGGAACCGCTGATGTTGCAGCAGCTCCCGGATTCGCGTGTCGACGTGTTTGCAGAAGTCGGCGACGGTAGCCGTGGGCGCGGTGTTCAAGACCAGCGGCACCACCCCGGCGAACATTCCGGGAAGTGTTTTCGACTCCGGACGCACTCGCCGGCTCACCGGGAAGTCGAGTGCCACCTCCGAACCGCTCCCCGACCACGCGCGCACCAAGAGCGCGCACGCCGCGGTGGTGACGGAGAACCGGCGGATGCCCAGCTTCTTGGACAGCTCCTTGATCCGGGTGGTGATGGACGGGTCCAACTGGACGGAAGCTGACGGCGAGTAGTGGTCTTTGCCGCTCGTGGTGTCGGCTGCCGGCCGATCGACCCATGCGGTTTCCGGCGGAAGGTTGTTGCTCCAATACGCCTGATCGTCCAGATAATCGGGCGACGCTTCGTATTGCGACTCGATGTCGACCAAATCCTGCGCCGAACCGAAATAGGCATCGGGAATTGGCTTTCCGGCGACCATCGCCGAATAAATCGTCGAAACCCGACGGCATACCAGCGCCATACCCAATCCGTCGACTGCTATGTGGTGGCAGCAGCCGAACAAGTAGAACTCGGCAGCCTGTGTTTGGAATAACACGAATTTGAACAGCTGGCCGTTCAATGCCATCGGCGTGCGCTGGATCGACGAGGACATCGCGCGGGCTTCCCCCACCGGGTCGGGCGAGGAAGTCAGGTCATGGAACTCGAGCTCGAAGTCCGGGTAGTCGATCGGCTTCTGCACAACCTGGCCGTCGACCTCGAAGAACGACACCCTGCCGGCCTCGGCCTCGGCAACGGCCTGACGGAGGGCGCGCTCGAGGGCATCACGATCCAGCGAACCCTCGATTTTGATCAAGAGCCCGAGCTGCCACTCCGTGCCGACGTAGCCCGTTTCCTGCGAAAGCCAGATGTCCAGCTGTCCGCGCGTCAGCGGAAGTGCGCGATCACCAACTCCCATCGAGTCCCCCAAAGCTCCACCCGCCCCATACCCCGACTCGTTACTGGTCAAAACCCCGACCCGTTGCGAGCTTGTCGCGCAGACTCTTTGGCCGAATGTCGGGCCAATTCTGTTCGATGTACTCCAAGCACGCAGCGCGGTCCGCCTCGCCGTACACCACTCGCCAGCCAGCTGGAACATCGGCGAAGGCCGGCCACAGGCTGTGCTGCTCTTCGTCGTTTACCAAGACGAAAAAACTGCCGTTGTCGTCGTCGAATGGGTTGATGCTCACGGTTCTCCAGGATGTCTAGTTGACATGAGTGGAACGGTTCCAAACCCTACTGGAGGCACCATCGTGCGTCCGAGGTTTGGACAAAGTTCCCGGTGTGACCTGTCAGGCTCTTAATGCAGCTTAAGAATTGGGCGGGTGCGGGCTGCGCAGCTGCCGCCGTTGGCTGCTGTGACCTGCAACAATTGCTCACCGGGGCGGTTCGCGATCGGGCGTGGTCGGCCTGCTAGGACGATGAAATTTTGGGTGGTTGTCGCCGCCCAGGGTACCGGCCCTGGAGCCGGCGCGAAAATCACCGAGACGCGAACCCGCGGCGGCGGCGATTCCAGCGCAGCAAACGGCGTAACGAGTGGCCGCTCTGGGACGCCCGCCCAGCCCAGTGCTGGGTCGACCGGCGCGCGACGGAAGTGCCGCCCCCGAACCCATTGACTCCGGCCGGTGATCGTCGTTAGCTGACTACGGCCGCTGATCCCTCGGCGGCCTCGGCCGCAGGGCGGACCGCGGGGTGGGCGGTCGCCGTTCCGGCCCGAGTGGGGCACTCGGTGCCAACCGGGCGAACCATCCGGGCTGGCGGGCTAGAAAATGCCGTTACGCATGCGGTTTGCATTACGATCCCGTATCTCAATGCCGAAGCGGCTGATACGGACACCATTGGCGTGGTTTACTCATGAAGACCTGGTCGCGCTCCCGGGGGGCGGGGCTCGTATGGGGTGCCGAAGCACGACTAGTCTGCGACGTACACCGCATTGGAGTGCCCTCACCTGGCGCGGCCCACGATGTAACAGCTTGATCGGGCCGGCGGAATAACAAGAGACGTGTAAACGGGTAGAAGGGGGTGCGGTGACCGAACCCGACCTGCGGGCCCGGCCCGGTTTCGCCAGCACGAAAGGCAGCGACATTAGCCAGCCGCCAAGTCGACGACGCCGTTTTTTGCCATTTGCTCGCCGAGCTTCGGCCGAGCCGGGGGGACAGCGCGCGCCGCGGGAATACCGCCGAAGTCAGGGAATCGGGATTTTCAGAGCGCTGAAGCACGTGTGGATCCCGCTGGTCATTTTGGCGGTCGTTGTCGCCGGCGGGATAACGGTGACGCGGTTGCACGGGATATTCGGTTCCGAGAAGCGGCCGTCTTATGCGGACACCAGACAACAAGACACCAAGCCTTTCAACCCCAAGCGTGTGCAGTACCAGATCTTCGGGCCGCCGGGGACGATGGCCGACATCAGCTATTTCGACGTCAACGGCGAGCCGCAGCACATCAACGGCATTCCACTGCCGTGGACGTACGACATCGCGACCACCCTGCCGTCCATCGTGGCAAATGTTGTGGCACAAGGGAATAGCGATACGCTCGGCTGCCGTATAGTGGTCGACGGTGTGGTCAAAGCCGAGAGGATCTCACACGAGTTGAACGCGTTCACCTACTGTGTCCTGACGGCCACATGAGCACCCAACCAGTGGTTGAAGAGCGCGCCAGGCAGCCATTCTTCGCACGGATGATCCATCGGTTGTCCGTGCCCATTATCTTGGGCTGGCTCGGCATTGCGGTCGTGATGACGATCGGCGTCCCGTCACTCGAGCAGGTCGAGGCGGAGCATGCAGTTTCGCTGAGTCCGATTGGTGCGCCGTCGTTCAAAGCGATGGAGCGTCTTGGCACGGACTTCAAGGAAACCAATACCGGCGCCTTGGCAATGATTTTGCTGGAGAGCCAGCAGCCCCTGAACGACGATACGCACGCTTATTACGACCGTTTGGTTCGTGACCTGCAGAACGATCACAAACATGTGCAGCACGTCCAGAATTTCTGGGGCGATCCCCTCACCCGGGGGGCCGCGCAGAGCCAGGACGGCAAGGCCGCCTACGTGCAGATCAACCTGAACGGCAGCGCGGGCGGCAGCTCGGGCGACGAATCAGTTGCCGCGGTCCGGAAAATCGTGCAGGCCGCGAACCCGCCCGCCGGTCTCAAGGTCTACGTCACGGGACCCGCGCCAATCGTCGCGGATATGAACGTCGCCGGCCAGAAGACCGTCCTGTTGGTGACGGCGGTGGCCCTTGCCGTCATCTTCGTCACGCTGCTCCTCGTCTACCGTTCCATCGTCACGGTGATTCTTTTGCTGTTGATTGTCGGGCTGGAATTGCAGGTGGCGCGGGGAATGGTCGCGCTCCTCGGCCATCTGGGGGTCGTCGGCCTGACGACCTTTGCCGTCAACCTCTTGGTAGCCGCGGTGATCGCGACGGGAACCGACTACGGAATCTTCTTCGTCGGTCGATATCAAGAGGCGCGCTACGCCGGCGAGAGTAAAGAGGCTGCTTTCTACACCACTTTCAACAGCGTCGCCAAAGTCGTGTTGGCTTCCGGTTTGACAATCGCCGGTGCGGTGCTCTGCCTCAGCTTCACCCGTCTGCCGTATTTCCAGCCGCTCGGCATTCCCTGTGCGGTGGGCATTTCCATCGCGGTCCTGGTGGCGCTCACACTAGGGCCCGCACTTCTCGCGGCCGGCGCCCGTTTCGGGCTGTTCGACCCCAAGCGGGCGATCACGGTTCACCGCTGGCGCCGGATCGGCACGGCCATCGTGCGGTGGCCGGCCCCCATTCTCATCGCAACGCTCGCGGTCGCTCTGATTGGACTTTTGACGTTGCCGAATTACCGGCCGAGCTACGACGACCAAAAGTTCATTCCAGCGAGCATTCCCGCCAACGTCGGGTATGCCGCAGCGGAGCGACATTTCCCCGGGTCGCGAATGATGATGCCTGAGATTTTGTTGGTCGAGACCGACCACGACCTGCGTAACCCGACGGACATGCTGGTGATCAATAAACTGGCCAAGGGCGTGCTCGCGGTTCCGGGTATCTCGACGGTACAGACGGTGACGCGACCCGAGGGAGTCCCGCTTCAGCACACCACTATCCCGTGGATCGTGAGCATGGGGCAGGCGAGTCAAATGCAGAATATGGCGTTCCAAAAAGATCGCATGAACGACATGCTCGTGCAGGCCGAAGAGATGGGCAAAATGATCGCCATCATGGAACACATGGTGGATCTGATGCAACAGCTCGTCGCCACCACGCATCACATGGTCGGGACGACGCACGAAATGCAGGACATTACCTCGGAGCTGCGTGATCATCTTTCGGATTTCGAGGACTTTTTCAGGCCGCTCCGCAGTTACTTCTACTGGGAAAGGCATTGCTACGACATTCCCGTCTGCTTCTCGCTGAGATCTGTCTTCGATAGTCTCGACGGTGTTGACGAGATCAACGACAAGCTTAAAGAGCTCGTACAAAACCTCGATGAGCTGGACATGATCCTGCCCCAGCTGGTCATGCAGATCCCGCCAATGATCGAAACCATGAAGAGCATGCGCAGCATGATGCTGACGATGCACAGCACCATGTCCGGCGTCATGGGCCAGATGGATTCAAACGCCAAGGATCCCAGCGCGATGGGACAGGCTTTCGACGCGTCCAAGAACGACGACTCCTTTTACCTACCGCCAGGCATCATCAACGGCTCGGAGTCCTTCAAGCGAGTCGAGAAGGTGTTCATGTCTCCGGACGGTAAGGACGTCCGGCTCCTCATTTCGCAACGGGGCGATCCGGCGACGCCCGAAGGCCTCTCCCGGGTCGAAGCGATCAAGACGGCGGCCGAGGAGTCACTCAAGGGCACTCCGCTGGAAAATTCGAAGATCTACCTGACAGGTACCGCGGCTATCACCAAGGATTTGGTGGACGGGTCGAAATTCGACCTCTTGATCGCCGGCGTATCCGCCCTCTGCCTCATTTTCATCATCATGCTGATCATGACGCGGAGTTTCATCGCCGCAATGGTGATCGTCGGTACGGTATTGCTTTCGTTGGGCGCGTCCTTCGGACTATCCGTGCTGATTTGGCAATACATGCTCGGCATCCAACTGCACTGGACTGTGCTTTCGACCTCGGTAATCGTCCTGCTGGCGGTGGGTTCTGACTACAACCTGCTGCTGGTCTCCCGGATGAAGGAGGAAATTGCCGCGGGTCTCAACACCGGCATCATCCGCGCAATGGCGGGCACCGGCAAAGTGGTGACGAATGCCGGCCTGGTGTTTGCGTTCACCATGGCGTCCATGGTCGTCAGCGACCTGCGCAGCATCGGCCAGGTTGGCACCACGATCGGCATCGGCTTGCTGTTCGACACGTTGATCGTGCGCGCGTTTATGACGCCGTCTGTCGCCGCCCTGCTGGGGCGCTGGTTCTGGTGGCCGCAGACCGTGCGTCCCCGCCCCGCCAGCACGATGCTGCGACCGACAGGGCCCCGGCCGCTGGTGCGTTCGTTGTTGTTGAATCAGCCGCGATAAGTGGCGGGAATCCACTTCGGCATGGGGACGACAAGCGTGGGGAGCATCGTGGCACAGGGGCAGGCCGCATGAGCGTCGGACAACGGCGGCCTCCCTTCTTCGCGCGGTCCGTCCGCAAGCTCGCGATGCTTGTCATCCTGGCGTGGGTGGCGCTGACGCTCCTGGTGAGTTTCGGCGTGCCGTGGCTGGAGACGGTCGGCCGAGAGCATTCCACACCGATGGCTCCCCAGGACGCGCCGGCGGTGCAGGCCATGCAGCGCATGGGAAGGGATTTCAAGGAATCCGACTCGGACAGCTTCGCGATGCTCGTGCTGGAGAGCCAACAGCCACTCGGCGACGACGCTCACACCTACTACGACCAACTCGTTAGCAAGTTGAAGGCCGACAAGAAGCATATCGAGCACGTGCAGGACCTTTGGTCTGATCGGCTAACGGCGGCCGGCGCGCAAAGCCCGGACAGCAAAGCCGTCTACGTCCAGCTGAACCTGGCCGGCAATCAGGGCACAACCCTGGGCCAGGACTCCATTGCCGCGGTCCGGCACATCATCGCCCAGACCCCGCCGCCCCCCGGCCTCACCGCCTATGTCACCGGTCCGGCAGCGCTTATTGCCGATATGCAGCACGCCGGCGATTCATCCATCCTGAAGATGACGCTGATAGGCGCCGTGATCATCTTCACGGTCCTGCTATTCGTCTACCGGTCGATAATCACCGTAATTTTGCTGTTGCTCACGGTCGGCATCGAAGTATTCGCGGCACGCGGGATCATCGCGTTCCTCGGCGACCACAGTCTCGTACAACTCTCCACGTTCGCCATCAATCTGCTGGTGGCGCTCGCAATGGCCGCCGGAACCGACTACGGAATCTTCTTCTTCGGCCGGTACCAAGAGGCCCGTCAAGCCGGTGAGGACCGCGGAACCGCCTACTACACCACCTACCGCGGGGTGGCTCCCGTCGTCCTGGGCTCCGGCTTGACGATCGCCGGAGCGATGCTGTGCCTGAGTTTCACCCGAATGCCCATTTTCCAGACCATCGGCGTGCCGTGCGCCGTGGGCCTGCTCGCTTCGGTCGCAATCGCCTTGACCCTGGTCCCGGCGGTCATTACCGTCGGGAGTGGCTTCGGGCTATTGGATCCCAGGCGCACGATCGGCTTCCAGCGCTGGCGCCGGGTCGGCACGGCGATCGTCCGCTGGCCCGCGCCCATCCTCGCCGCGACGATCGCCATCGCTCTCGTCGGTCTCGTGACATTGCCCGGCTATCAAACGAGCTACAACGACCGCGCCTACATCCCCAAAAACGTTCCAGCCAATGTGGGCTATGCGGCCGCCGATCGTCATTTCAGCCAATCCCGGATGATGCCGGAAATCCTGATGATCGAATCAGACCACGATATGCGGAATCCCGCTGACTTTCTCGTGCTGCACAGACTGGCCAAAGGGATCTTCCAGGTGAAAGGCATTTCCCGGGTTCAGGGCATAACCCGGCCGGAGGGAACGCCGATTCAACACACGTCGATACCGTTCCTGCTCAGCATGCAGCAAGCGACCATGTCGCAAGATATGAAATATATGCAGGCGCGAACAGATGACATGCTCAAGCAGGCCGACTTGATCGCTACGCAAATCGCGACAATGAAGCGCCTATACGAGTTGCAGAAGCGCATGACTGAGATCACCCATGACACTATTACGAAGACGAAGGAAATGACGGTCGTCATCTCTGAAATTCGGCAGCATTTGTCGGACTTCGAAGACTTCTACCGCCCGCTTCGAAGCTATTTCTACTGGGAAAGGCACTGCTACGACATCCCGATTTGCTGGTCGCTGAGGAACATATTCGAGACGTTCGACGGCGTCGACATTCTGGCCGATAAAATGCAGCAAGACCTCATTCCAGATCTCGAAAAGATGGACGTGCTCATGCCCCAGTTGCTTGAGCAATACCCGACGATGATCGCGATAGCAGAGGACATGCGATCGATGATCTTGACGATGCACAGCACCATGGCCGGCACCCTCGGACAGATGACCGGCAACGACAAAGACGCGGTCGCCATGGGAGAGGCGTTCGATGCCTCAAAGAACGACGACTCCTTCTATCTTCCCCCGGACATCTTCGAGAACGCGGACTTCAAACGCGCGATGAACAACTTCCTGTCCCCAGACGGGAAGGCGGCTCGCTTCATCATTTCGCACAGAGGCGATCCCGCGACGCCCGAGGGGGTCTCGCGGATCGACCAGATAAGGACGGCGGCAGAAGAAGCACTCAAGTCGACGCCGCTGGAAAACTCCAAAATCTACATCGCCGGCACGGCGTCGACCTTCAGGGACTTCAAGACAGGTTCCGAATACGACCTCTTCATTGCGGGAGTCGGCGCGCTCTGCCTCATTTTCATCATCATGCTCGTCATCACGCGCAGTTTCGTGGCGGCACTCGTCATTGTGGGCACTGTGGCGGTGTCGCTGGGCGCCTCGTTCGGAATGTCGGTGTTGATCTGGCAGTACCTTTTGGGCTTCAAATTGCACTGGATGGTGCTTCCGATGGCCGTGATCATCCTTCTGGCGGTCGGGTCTGACTACAACCTGCTGCTGGTTTCCCGAATGAAAGAGGAAATAGGGGCGGGTATCAAAACGGGCATCATTCGGGCGATGGGTGGTACCGGTAAAGTCGTGACCAACGCGGGCCTGGTGTTCGCTTTCACCATGGCCGCGATGGCGGCCAGCGACTTGCGCATCATCGGACAGGTCGGTACCACCATCGGCCTGGGCCTGATGTTCGACACCTTGATCGTGCGGTCATTTATGACGCCGTCGATTGCGGCGCTGCTCGGGCGTTGGTTCTGGTGGCCGCAGGTGGTTCGTCCCCGCCCGGCCAGCCAGATGCTGCGATCGGAGGCGCCCCGACCTGTGGTGCGGGTGTTGCTGTCGCGCAACATGCACGAAGACGACGCCCCAACGGCCGAGATCCCGAGGCCGGCCCGATAGGGCGATCCCTGTGCAGCGGCGCGTCGTAGGGCTCGTGGCCGATACGCTGAGGATTCATCATGAAATTTGCCCTGGCATGCTACGGAACTCGCGGTGACGTCGAGCCGTCAGCGGCCGTCGGCCGCGAGCTGCTCCGCAGGGGACACGAAGTCCGGATGGCCGTCCCACCCGACCTTGTCGGCTTCGTCGAGTCGGCCGGGCTGGCGGCCGTCTCCTACGGGCCAAAACTGCAAGACTTTTTGGACGAAGAGTTCTTGCGCAACATGTGGCGGGACTTCTTCCGAAGCGCCTGGACGATCCGCGGACCGCTGCGTGTGGTGCGTAGGGTCTGGGAACCGATCATCCAGTACTGGGGCGACGTCAGTGCGACTCTGATGTCACTGGCCGACGGGGCTGACCTACTGTCCACCGGCATCAATTTCGAACAGCCCGCCGCCAACGTCGCCGAATATTACGACATCCCGCTCGCCACGCTGCATCACTTTCCGATGCGGGCCAACGGTCAGCTGGTTCCGAGCGCGCCGCCGGCGGCGGTTCGATCCACGATGACGGCGACCGAGTGGCTGTTCTGGCGCTCGACAAAAAATGTCGAGAATGCGCAGCGCCGAAAGCTCGGCCTGCCAGAGGCAAAACATCGCTCGTCGCGACGGGTCGCCGAGCGTGGATCGCTCGAGATTCAGGCCTACGACCAAGTGTGCTTCCCCGGATTGGCAGCCGAATGGGCGAAATGGGGTAGCCGGCGCCCCTTCGTTGGTGCGCTGGCGATGGAGTTGACGACCGAGGCCGATGAGGAAATCGCGTCGTGGATTGCCGAAGGGACTTCGCCGGTCTGCTTCGGATTCGGCAGCATACCGGTGGAGTCACCGGCCGACACGGTCTCGATGATCAGCGCGGCATGTGCAGAGCTAGGTGAGCGGGCGCTGATTTGCTTCGGCGGGAACGACGTCAGCGACGTGCCGCATTACGACCACGTCAAAGTGGTAGGCGTCGTGAATTACGCTTCGGTCTTTCCCGCGTGCCGCGCGGTGGTCCACCACGGCGGCTCGGGCACCACGGCCGCGAGCCTTCGCGCCGGAGTGCCTACCTTGATCCTCTGGAGCTCGGCTGATCAACCCTATTGGGGGAATCAGGTCAAACGACTCAACGTCGGTGCCGCCCGGCGTTTCTCGGCCACCACCAAAGATTCGCTGGTCGCGGACCTGCGTCGGACGCTCTCCCCTGAATGCGCCGTTCGAGCCCGGGAACTCGCCCGGCGGATGACCGGACCCGGCGAAAGCGTCGCCAATGCAGCAGAGTTGTTGGAACATGCGGCGCAGCGGAAACGTATTGAGTGATCTCTACCTTCTCCTCCCGAACTAGCCGCGCTGGATGGGACAAGATCGCCACGCCAGTGCGCAATGCTGACCGGTCCAGGTAAGCCGGCGACTGCCGCGATCGCGCGGGGTGCCGAGAGGCCTTGTGACCCAGATCGCACATGGATGTCGTGACCGGTACAGTGGCGAATATGCTGGGCAAACTCAGACGGTCCTGACGACGTCGATTCGGGACTACGTCGTCACTGCTGGTACTGACATGCGCGATAGGGGTCAGGCTTGACTGAGCAAAGTTGCCGTATCTGCGATGGTGTTGTTCGTGAAGTGCTTGACCTTGGTCTGCAGCCCGTCTCGAATGCTTTTGTGAGGCCCGAGATGGCGGACGAGGTGCCGTTTTTTCGGCTTGCGGTTGGACTATGTACTTCCTGCACAATGGTGCAGCAGGTTAACGAGGTTCCACCACACCAAATGTTTCATGCGGAGTATCCATACCGCGCATCCGGTTCCTCACTGATCCGCAAACACGGCGAGGAGGTGGCCCGGCAGATCATTCAGACCTGTCCGGGCGGTCGGGACGGCTTCGTGGTTGAAATTGGCAGCAACGATGGCGTGATGCTGAAGACGCTGAGCCAGTCCGGGATTCGGCATTTAGGCGTGGATCCGGCTGCCGTGGCGGCCGACGTCGCACAGACCAACGGCGTCAATGTATGGAAGGATTTCTTCGACTCGTCGACGGCCACCAAGATCCGCGACGAGCACGGATCGGCGCAACTGATTTATTCGGCGAACGCGATCAGTCACATCTCTTACCTCGACGAGATATTCCTCGGGGTCGACATCTTGCTAGCCCCGGACGGATTGTTCGTATTCGAGGATCGCTATCTCGGCGACATCGTCGAGTGCGTCTACTTCGACCAAATCTATGACGAGCACATTTACCTGTTCTCGGTTCGCTCGGTGCGGGCGATGGCAGCTCGCTTCGGCTTCGAGCTGATAGATGTCGAACACCTCCCACTACATGGGGGTTCCATCCGCTACACGGTGGCCCGCCCGGGCAATTCGAAGCCGTCCGCCTCCGTCCTGGAATTCTTGGCGCGCGAAGAAGCCAAGGGGCTTGCCGAGGAGGCGAGCTTCCTCGAGTTCTCCGCCGCCGTCGAGCAAATCCGTACGGATCTCGTCACCCTCCTGCAGGATTTGCGTTCCGGCGGCCGACGCGTTGTCGGCTACGGGGCCACGTCGAGGAGCGCCACCGTGATGAACTATTGCGGTATTGGCCCCGACTTGCTTCCTATGGTGTGCGACTCGACGCCCGAGAAGCAGGGCCGTCTCACACCGGGCACGAAGATTCCGGTATGCCCGCCTGAGTACTTCTCCAATCCATACCCTGACTACGCGTTGCTGTTCGCCTGGAACCATGCCGAGGAGATCATGGCCAAGGAACGCCGGTTCCAGGAGAACGGTGGACGGTGGATCCTCTACGCACCGAAGGTCCATCTGGTGTGATGGCGATGGCCCGGGCCGAACAGCTGCTCGAAGGCTAACTGGGCTGGTCTTGCAGACCTCACCGATATGATCGACCCGGTTTCAGTCTCGGCAAGCAGTCCGCTCACCCAATTTCCTCTGCACTCGAATAGGAGGCGTCGGCTCTTGTCAGCGTCTGTGCTCATTACCGGTGGGGCAGGATTCATCGGCACCCTGCTTTCACGCCGTCTCGTCGAGGCCGGTTACGACGTCGCTGTAATGGATGTCCTGCTCCCCCAGGTGCACGGCGAGCGTCCCACCCTGAAGCTGGCGTCGGCGGTGCGATTTTTCACGGGCGACGTCACTCACGCGCCCGACTGGGATGCCGTGCTGCGATTGTTCCGCCCCTCGCAAGTCGTCCATCTGGCGGCTGAGACGGGAACGGCGCAGTCGCTGTCCCAGGCGACCCGCCATGGCTCGGTCAACGTTGTCGGCACCACTCAGCTTCTCGACGCCCTGAGTCGTGCGGACCTGGTGCCCGACCAACTCGTCTTGGCATCGTCGAGAGCCGTCTACGGCGAAGGCGCTTGGCAATCCGGCACCCACGTCTTCTACCCGCGGCCCCGGAGCCACGCCCAGCTGCTGGCCGGGATTTGGGATCCCGTGGGGCCTACGGGCGAACCCGCGGTGCCGCTTCCCCACCGCGCGGGTGAAACGGAACCCCGGCCAACCAACATCTACGGCGCCACGAAGCTTGCCCAGGAGCACCTGTTGGCCGCTTGGGCGGCCGCGCACGACACGAAGCTCAGCGTGCTCCGGCTCCAGAACGCCTACGGACCAGGCCAGTCGCTGACCAATCCGTACACCGGGGTAGTTCCGTTCTTCGCGCGGTTGTCGCGAGAGAAACTCCCATCGGAGGTATACGAAGACGGCCGGATCGTGCGAGATCTCGTCTATATCGACGATGTCGTCGACGCGCTGTTCGCGGCCGTGCAACAACCTCCAGCTGAATCACGTTGCCTGGACATCGGCTCGGGCGACGGCATAACCATCCATCAGCTGGCCCGGAAGATCGCCGCAATCTTCGATGCCCCCGAACCCGTCGTCGTGCCCAAATTCCGCGACGGTGATATTCGCGCCGCCAGCTGCGACATCGAGCCAGCGAGCAGCGAGCTCCAATGGCGTCCGAAGTGGTCGCTTGACGACGGGCTCCGGTCCCTGCTCGACTGGATTGACGAACAATCCGACGTGCCTTCGGCGGCAGGCGATCGTGCCACTTCGGGCGCCTCGTCGCCGCATTAAGGGCACCCCTCGCGGGGCTTATCTCTCACCTGCAGACACGGTTCCGCGCCTTCGCCTGGAGACGGCTATTCGAAGCCGTAGCCGACGGCAAACCAGCGCACCCGAGAGCTCCCGTGACCAGCCTGGCGCGAGGAGTGAGCTAATCTATGCACGCGCCTGACTCGTGGTTGAGCTATCGCGGACGGAACACGGCTACGGATGGGAATGCCTGCCAATGGCGCGAACCCACCGGTGTGACCAAGCGAACCCTGGCGACCCGGGTCAGAAAACTTAAAACGCGCATTGACGGCGTCGATGGGCGTCTAGGCTCACCACCGGGCACTTACTGGCATGCGAGACAGGGGGCGGTTTTGACCGTGACCGATAGCGACGTCCGATCTCTCTACCTCGATCAGATCCGGCGCGACCTCACCAGGTATGGCATGGACCAACTCGTGCCCGTGGGGTGGCCACTGCGGATGCGCGCCAGCGTGGGGTGGTTGACGTGGCTTCCCTTTCTCAAGAACCGCAGCTTGATGCTGGTGCGCAAACGCCCGTTCGACCAGAACGCACGCGACTTCGGCATGGATTGGCCGGCCGACGCCGAGACCATGATCGGAATGCGGCGGCTCACCAGTCTGCAGCATTGCGTCGAGACGGTACTGAATGAAGACATTCCCGGTGATCTGGTCGAATGTGGAGTATGGCGAGGCGGAGCGTCGATCCTGATGCGAGCCGTCCTGGCCGCCTACGGGGACAAGACGCGCCACGTCTGGCTCGCCGATTCGTTCGAGGGTGTGCCGCCCCCGGATACCGCGAACTACGAACAGGATAAGCTGCCGCGCTTTGCACTCGGGCTGCATCACGCTGCGCCGGTCCTGGCGGTGTCACAGGAGGAAGTGAAAGCGAATTTTGAACGCTACAACCTGCTGGACGATCAGGTCCGCTTTCTTCCGGGTTGGTTCAAGGACACGCTGCAGGATGCGCCGATTGACCAAATTGCAGTGCTGAGGCTTGATGGCGACCTCTACGAATCAACGATCCAAGCGCTCGACGCGCTCTACCCGCGGTTGTCGCCGGGCGGTTTCTGCATCATCGACGACTACAACCTTGCCGGATGTCGCCAGGCCGTCGCGGACTACCGTACTCAGCACGGGATCTCCTCGGAGATCGTGACGATCGACCAATGTGGTGTCTTCTGGCGTAAGTAGTGGACGTTAAGGCGCAGTCGCCGCGCTCGCCATCTGTGGGGGCGAAGTATGCCCATGCTGAAAGTGCTATCGGAGTACAGGTTTCTTCTGGACGCGCGCGCAACGCCAACATGGGCAGAGCTTCGAGACTTGGGGGCTAGACGATGAGGTTTGTGCTGGCGAGTTACGGAACTCGTGGCGATATCGAGCCTTCCCTGGTCGTCGGTCGTGAATTGGTGCGCAGAGGGCACGATGTCCTTATGGCTGTGCCGCCGGACTCGGTCGGTTTTGTTGAGGCGGCCGGGGTTTCGGCGACCGCCTACGGGCTGGACACGCGAACGTGGTTGGACGTTTATCGCAACTTCTGGACAGCTTTCTTCGGAGCCTTCTGGAAAATCGGACACCTTCGAAAGCTCTGGCACGAGATGTGGAGGCTCAGCGACGAGTCCTGGACCCAGATGAGCAAGACGCTGACATCGGTTGCGGATGGAGCTGACCTGCTGTTCGTCGGCCTCAGCTATCAGGAGGCCGCAGTTAGCGTCGCGGAATACCTGAACATTCCAATGGCCACGCTGCATCACGTTCCCGTCCGGGCCAACGGCGAGCTGCTGCCGATCCTGCCGTCGCCGCTGGCCCGTTGGGCAATGACGGCGTTCGACTGGCTGGGCTGGCTTTTGAATAGGAAAGTCGAGCAAGCTCAGCGCCGCGACCTGGGGTTACCGAAGGCGAAAGGCCCCGCGGCGCGACGGATGGCCGAAAGCGGCGCGCTGGAAATTCAGGCCTACGACGAGGCGTGCTTCCCCGGACTGGCCGCGGAGTGGGCCAAATGGGACGGCCAACGTCCGTTCGTCGGTGCGCTGACGATGGAGTTGACCACCGGCGCCGACGACGAAGTCGTGTCCTGGATTGCCGCGGGCGCTCCCCCCATCTGCTTTGGGTTCGGCAGCATGCCGGTGGAATCGCCGGCCGATGCGATTGACATGATCGGCTCCGCCTGCGCGCAGTTGGGCGAGCGTGCGTTGATCTGCGCCGGTTGGAGTGACTTCAGCGACGTCCCGCACGGCGACCACGTCAAGGTGGTCGGCGGCGTGAACTACGCCGCCGTCTTCCCGGCCTGTCGGGCGGTCGTCCATCACGGCGGTTCGGGCACCACGGCCGCAAGCCTGCGCGCCGGAGTCCCCACCCTGATCCTGTCGATGGACGTCAATCAGATGTTGTGGGGCGCCTGCGTCAAAAGGTTGAAAGTGGGCAGCTCCCGGCGTTTCTCGAGTACTACGCGCAACACCTTGGTTGCCGACCTGCGCCGAATCCTCGCCTCGGAATACGCGACCCGTGCCCGCGAGCTCGCCGCCCGGATGACCACACCCTCCGAAAGCGTCGCAAACGCCGCAGACGTCGTCGAGGCGTATGCCCGTTCGAGGCATCTCGCCTGAACTGGTGCGGTGCGGGCCCAAACCGCCGCGCTGCCGGGTAGCTGCCTGTTAGGATCCATCGACGCCGATCAACGATCTCGCCGAAACGGTACGATCGAATCGACAATTCGAGCTGCGAGACAAGACCGCACCGACCAATTGATCCACGACCAAGGAAAACATGACCAGCCTGACGACCAAACCGAAAGTTCGGTGGACGCCCCGAACCCTTACCATCCTATTTTTTTGGTGGCTCGGAGCGATGCGTCCTTCTGTGGTCCGGCATTACCTTACCGACGCTTTGCGCTATCGGCTGGTGAAGTCGGGGGTTCCGTCGCGCACGGCAAAGCACGTCGCTGAGGTGAGCGCGGAATTTGAGGCGAAAGCAGCCAAGGGACAATTTCAAGAGCGCTGGTTCGACATGAACATTGTGCCTTGGTGTGTCACCTTTCCGAAGGTCTTCGATCGTACGGACGCGGTGCGCATTCTCGAGATCGGGTCATGGGAAGGGCGTTCAAGCCTGTTCTTCCTGACCTACTTCACGCAAGGCCAGCTGACCGCGGTTGATACCTGGGCGGGCAGTGACGAATGGCATTACAACGCGACCCCAGACTTGCGGGACCTGGAAGCCAGGTTCGACAGCAACGTTTCCTCTGGTACGGGGCGGGTAACGAAGCGCAAAGGATCGTCGCTGACTGTTTTGCCACAATTGATCGCCGAACGGCAAGAGTATGACTTGATCTATGTCGATGGATCTCACTTCTCCGATGACGCGATCGTCGACGGGCTCAATGCATGGCGTTTGCTCAAGCAGGACGGCGTAATAATTTTCGACGACGTTATGTGGCCGGCTTACCCGCGAGCGCGGGCCAACACCGCATGGGCGATCCACCAATTCCTGAAATACCATGCAGGCGAATACAAAGTACTGCACGCCCAGTACCAAATTATCTTGCAGAAGAAGAGCGCATTTGTTGATGAGACCGCCGATTGGGTCAGCAAGCCACCCGCCCCAGCTGCAGTCTCAGATCCGTCGAATAACGGTCGTCAGCCCGAACAAACGCGTCAACAGGTGTCGGGTTAGACGCAGGGAGATTTATACCCCGCCAAGCCCACGCGGAGAACGCGCGGTATCCGGTCCATTCGATCCCCTGGTTGTTGTCGTCGGCAGCGGAGCCAGCCGTGGGTGACCGTCTGAGTCATTGGGCCACAGGTCATCGGAGTCGGCGCTAACCCGGAATCACGAGCGATTCAATTGCCCGGCTGAAGACGGCCGGCAGGAATGCAACCCAAACGCCTACCCGGAGGTCGCCTCTTGCTGGACGGTAACGGCCGGCGCCGGCAGATTTAGCCTCTTCTGGGCCAATCGAGACTTCAACGCCATCGCGCGCTTCTCGACCCCAAACCAGCTAAGAGCGGCCAAGGGCAGAGTGGCGCCGCCCGCAATGGCTGCGAAGACAAACGGATTCAAAAAGCTAAGCCCACAAATGACCAGCAACTGCTGCATCGGCCATCCGTAAATGTAGACGCCATACGAGAGATCTGTGCGCAATCTTAGGCGCGGGTTGTGGATCAGGGCGCCCGAAACGATGACCGCGTAAGCCAACGGAATGGCGCCGACAACCCGATAGTTCGGCATGAGCAAGGCGGAACCAATGGCGATAACCGCGCAGACCAGTACCAGCGACCATCGAGCGGGCAACACATCGCGGAACTGATGGATGAGCATTCCGGCTAGGAAGACAACGGCGAATCGTCCAATCATCTGCGCGATGGTTTGCATCCCGAAGACCGGGTAGGACACCACCGCGGCCAACCAGACCGCCAGTACGAAGGCGAGCGGGACGGCCCACCGGCGACGCAGCAGCCCGACAACGCCGGCAGCGGCGACTCCGATGTAGCAGAACAGCTCAAATATCAGAGTCCAGAGGGTGCCATCCCACACGTGCGGCCACGGGACGCCATCTGGTGTCCCTGCAATACTGGTGTGGTACACGTTCAGCACGGCATTGTTCAGGACGTATTCGGTTGGCGCAGCGGACATCAAAAAATTCTTGGGCGAACCGCCCTGGATTGCCACGCCGATCGGGGCGATGACGAACGCGACGACGATCAGGCAGACCCACAAGCCCGGAAAGATGCGTAGAGCGCGTGCGACGAAATACTCGCGAGGTCGCGGATTACGGTGCCAACTCGCCGTGATGAGGAACCCCGATAGGACAAAGAACCCGTCGACCGGTAATTCCCTAAGACTTCCCAGCTCAGGCGATGTGTGGCCGGTCAGAGGCCAGGAGTGTTGCAAGACGACCGCACTCGCCATCACCAACCGCCACAAATTCAGGGCGTTTCGTCGCGGATCGAATGCCTGACTCAGCTTCATGCGTCTCCACCTATCCCTGTTGCCCGTTCAGTGTTGCGCAGTTACCCGGGCATCACATGGAGGTTTGCAAAAGATCCGCGAGCAGGGTTGCGGCCATCACCGTAACACTCCGCTCGGTCCATGCATCGGTGGTTACCAATCTGCGGGTCGGCAAACTTCAGCTGCCCATCCTGGCAGATGATACTGTCGCCCAAACGGGGCAAAGATCAAGCAATCATTCGCTGAGGAACTGGATTTGGCTGACGGGGAGCTGACCGCGCGCGAGGCGGAAGGCGGCGTCTGGGACGTCATCGTCATCGGCACTGGCATGGGCGGCGGCCCCCTCGGCTACTCGCTGGCTCGCTCGGGGCGCAGGGTGCTGTTCGTCGAGAAGGGACGTTCGACTCTTCCGGGAGTACCAGGGACGATTCGCGCTTCGATGCCCGAAGTGGCCGAGCCGCTGGCGTGCCGTTCCGCTGAGACCTTCTATGACACGTTGGCCCGGTCCGGCCGCTCAACCGACGAGATTGAAGACATCAGCGGCCGCTCCCCACGGCGATTTGTGCCCTTCTTGGGCAGCGGGACGGGCGGGTCGTCATCCCTCTACGGCATGGTCTGCGAGCGGTTCTTCGCCCAGGATTTCACCCCCCGCCAGCACTTCCACGACCCGGGCGATTCCACCGTGCCGGAAGCCTGGCCGGTCACCTACGACGAGCTGCAACCCTGGTATGCCGCGGCCGAGAAGCTGCTGGGAGTTCGGGGCCAGCCGGACCCCCTGCGCCCCGAGGCCGCAGAGGCGGGTCTGCCTGCCGCACCGCCATTTTCGGCAGAAAATCAGCCGTTGGTTGACTACCTTGCAGCTCGCGGCCTGCATCCCTACCACTTGCCGATGGCCTGTGATTACACCGAAGAATGCTCTACCTGCCAAAGCTACCTCTGCAGCAAGTCCTGCAAAAATGACGCCGCCCGCAACTGCGTGCTGCCGGCCGTCGCCAATCACGGCGCCCACCTGCTTTCCGAATGTCGGGTCGTGCGCCTCGAAGCGGACCGCAGCAAGGTCAATCAAGTGATTTGCGAGAGTCCCTCCGGGACACTGGCGTTGAAGGCCAAGGTGGTGGTGCTGGCTGCCGGTGCGCTCGTGACGCCCGTGCTGTTGCTCAATTCCCGTTCGGCTGATTGGCCGCGCGGCTTGGCCAACGGCTCGGACTGGGTGGGCCGTAACTTGATGCGTCATCTTGTCGACATGGTCGAAATCTGGCCGCAGCCCGGCGTCAGGATGACGGGCGCGAACAAAGAGATCGGGCTCAACGATTTCTATTTTTGGGAGGGTCAAAAGTACGGCACCGTACAGTCATTCGGCTCGATGCCACCCCTTGAAATCATGACCAGCGCTCCCGGGTGGCGGGCGCGGGCACTGCGCCTGATGAACCCGGCTGTGCGTCGGGGTTATGAGCGGTTCTTCAACGGTGGACTGGTGCTTGCGGCGATCATGGAAGACCTGCCCTATCTGGACAACCGCGTCTTGCCATCCGATCAGCAAAATGCGGACAGTCGCCAGCGCTTGCGACTTCAGTATCATCTTCACCCGAACGAGATCGAGCGCCGCGCAGTGTTTTTGAGGCAGTTGAAGGAAGTGCTGGAGCCATTCCGCAAAATCACTCTGCGTGGCGCCGAGGACAACAAAGCCGTGGCCCACGTCTGCGGCACATGTCGCTTCGGTACCGATCCCGCGTCCAGCGTGCTGGACCCGCACAACAGGGCGCATGAGGTGGAGAACCTGTACGTGGTGGACAGCTCGTTCTTCCCTTCCAGCGCCGGCTTGAATCCGAGTCTTACAATCGCGGCCAACGCCTTACGGGTGGCAGCCCACGTCAACCAGGCGCATTTCGCCACCTGAAAACCGCGGGGCCACGCTGCGGCTCCGATTCGGTTGTCCCTTGGATTACTTGGCCGGCTGCCGAAGCGGAAGGCCAGCGGCGCGATAGATCGCGTCGATGACGGTCATGTTCTCGACAGCGGCTTCCGGCGTCGTCTTCACCGGCTGGCCCCTTAGCACAGCCGCGGCGAACGCATCGAGTTGATACGCGTACGACGGGCGGCGCGGGAAGCGCTCGGCTCGTTTGCCCTCGGATGATCGGACCGAGAGCCGATGGAAAGACTGGGGCATCACCGGGTTGAGCACCCGCAGCTCTCCGCGATCGCCAATCACCTTGGCGCTCAACTGCAGCAGATTGGCCGACCACATTGAGCAGCGCACCCGCCCGGTGTGGCCACCTTCGAACCGCAGTTCGGCCGTCATGGCCCTATCTACTTGGGGGTCACGCAGTTTGGCTTGTGCCGAAACGACTTCCGGCGTGGAACCGCCGAAGGTACGAACCATGTCGACGGCGTAACATCCGGCATCCATCGTCGCGCCACCGGCAAGGGAGTAGTTGTAGCGGATGTCGGAGAACTTCGGGAGGGGAAAGCACAGGGCCGCTTCCACCTGCTGCAGCTTGCCCAACTCCCCCGAGGCAATGATCTCCTCGACGCGCAGGCATAACGGGTGGTAGCGGTAATGGAATGCCTCTATCACCACCCGATCGGACTTCGCGGCTAATCCGGCGATCTCGCGGGCCTCGGCGGCATTGGCCGTGAACGGCTTTTCGCACAACACGTGCTTTCCCGCGGCAAGCGCAGCTCGGGTCCACTTGCCGTGCAACCCGTTTGGTAGCGGGTTGTAGACGGCGTCCACTTCTGGATCGTCGATGAGCGCCTCGTAGCTGCTGTGCACCCGGGCGATGCCATGGCTGTCCGCAAAAGCCTGGGCGCGCGACCCGTCCCGGGCAGCGACCGCGGCAACTTCGACCTCGGTGTTCTCCCGCGCCGGGTTGATGAGCGCCAACGGCGCGATGCGGGCTGCTCCCAGGATGCCGATCCGCACGGCGGCCCCACGTTCAGACACGGACCGGATGCTAGCACTGGCTCAGGCCAGCCGGGGCGACGAACCACTCCGAGGGATCGCGCCTTTGTTCAGGAGTTCGACGATATCCGGCGCTCTGAGGAAAGAAATTCGTCGAGGTACGCGGGTGGCTTCAGATTCAGCAACCGCTCACGGTCGGCGGCGAGATCCGCGTAGTCCAGCGCCTCGATCTGTTCCGGCGAGTAGGACAATCGTGATTCGGGAGTTCCCTTTCGCAAGATCCCAACGCCCCAGTCACAGTTCAACACGGCGATTCGCAGATCCTGACGGGTGCTTCGCAGGTAAACGATCGCCTTCCAGACGTCGCCACTCCAGTCGATCTCCCACCAGCGGTTCTGCCGGCGAAAGTCGGCGTACGAGTCCGCAGCGCAAGCGACGGATGCCCGCGTCGGGTTGCAGTCATGAAGGAAGATGACGCCGTCGTCGCGCAGATAACGCAGGGTGTTCTCGACGTCCTGCACCACCTGCCCATAGGTATGTAGGCCATCGATTAGGGCGACGTCGATGCGCCGTTGCTTGAGAAACGGCGCCTCGTTCGCGAAGAAAGCGTCGCTGGTTGTCTCGAAGTAGTGGGTGGCGGTCGCCTTGGCGTCGGCGCGCCGCCGAGTACGTTCCGACAGTTTGAACGCAGGGTCGACGGCAATCTTCTCCCGAGCGGTAATGCGACGAAACGCCGACCCACGCGAGACGCCAATCTCGAGGTAGACGGGGGCCGACCGTCCGTCGAGTGCCCGCTGCACGGCCTTGATCCGGTTCATACGACACCCCTCCCTAGACGCGTGCACCCAACATAGAGCACGCCTGCGCGCAAAAGCACCGTGTCATGTGCGTCTTGTCAAGAGCCTGCCCGTGCTGTGTCGACCTCAACCGTCAACGCCGGGCATGCCGTCACGTTTAACCCTCTCACCATCGGGCAGATTCATACCAGTAACGTATCCCAACCAGCACAGCTACAAGATCCAAACGGCTCGAGGGGTTCTGAGCATCGTCTCGCGATCCGCGATGCTTGACCGGGCCGCTTCCGAGGACCCACCCTGAAAAGAGCCACCCACACTGGTCAATAAGCTGCGCCCAAGACGCCCTGGATGTCATGATGGCGCAGACTTCGAGGACACAGAAGTGAAAAGGCGGGGACCCAATGAAGTTTGCCTTGGCGAGCTTTGGAACTCGCGGCGACATCGAACCCTCGGTCGCTGTCGGTCGCGAACTGCTGCGGAGGGGGCACGATGTGCGCATTGCCGTCCCGGCCAACCTGGTTAACTTCGTCGAGACGACTGGCCTCACGGCCGTCGCCTACGGGATCGATACGGTTGATGGGCTCCAGGAGGGGCTAGACGCCAACCGCGAATTCTGGACGTTGCTGTTCCACAACTTCTGGAAGGTCAACGACCTGCGCAATGCATGGCACGGACTATGGGATCCGGTCGCTGACATGTGGGCGCATATGAACAAGACGTTGGTGTCGCTGGCAGATGGCGCCGACCTGCTTCTGACCGGCCTCAATTTCGAGCAGGCCGCATTCAACGTCGCCGAGTACTACGACATTCCGTTCGCCACGCTGCACTTCTTCCCGATTCGGCCAAATGGGCAACTCATTGGGCCCCTGCCGGCGCCGTTGGTCAAGTTCGGGATGACGGCGATGGGCTTGTTGTCGTGGCATCTTCTGACGAAGAAGCTCGACGATCTGCAGCGTCGCGAATTGGGCCTGCCGAAGGCAAGAGGCACCTCGTGGCGACAGATTGCCAATCGCGGCTCGCTGGAAATCCAGGCCTACGACGAGGTCTGTTTCCCAGGGTTGGCGGCCGAGTGGACGAAATGGAATGGCCGCCGGCCCTTCGTGGGCCCACTGACGATGGAGCTGACTACGGACGCCGATGACGACGTCGCGTCTTGGATCGCCGCCGGAAAGCCGCCGATTTGCTTCGGCTTTGGCAGTTTCGCAGTCGAATCTCCTGCCGCCACTGTCGAAATGATCGCCGCCGCCTGCGCCGAGCTGGGGGAGCGGGCGTTGATTTGCTCGGGCTGGACCGACTTCAGCGATGTCCCCCATTTCGACCACGTCAAGGTTGTGGGCGCAGTCAACTACGCGGCAACCTTTCCGGCTTGCCGTGCGGTGGTGCATCACGGGGGTGCCGGCACTACAGCCGCAAGCCTCCGCGCCGGAGTGCCCACGCTGATTCTCTGGACAATGCCCGACCAGCCCATCTGGGGGGCCCAGTTCAAACGATTGAAGGTAGGGGCGTCTCGGCGATTTTCGACCACCACCCGCGAAACGTTGGTCAAGGACCTGCGGGAAATTCTCGCGCCGGATTACGCCGTCCGTGCACGCGAGCTCGCCGCGCGGGTGACCAAACCAACCGAAAGCGTTTCAATCACCGCCGATCTCCTCGAGAAATTCGCCCGCTCAAGGCGTGTCGACTGATCGGCGATTGCGGGTCGCCGGGACCGATAACACCCTTCCGTCGCACCAGGTGCGATCCGCGCACGACCGAGATCTGAGCGGAACCAAAGCTGCTGCGGGACAACGTGAAAGACAGATCGCTAAGCCCATGTGCCTTTTCGCCGGTGAGCCATCGCCACGAGCTCCATCAGCGGTTTCATGACGGCCGGCCGGAAAATTCGCGCGCGCACACCGCCGGAAAGTTTGCGATAATCCTCGTAGGCAGACCGGATATCACGCTCGCTCGCGCGATAGGACTCGAAAATACGATCCAGCATCCCCTCGTCAGGACATTCGTCCCGCGCGGCCACGCACAGCGCATCGTAAACCGCGGATATCCAGCGTGTGCCGAAACGGTCTGTCACCGGCCCGCGGTTCCTCTGGCGACGAAGATCAGGTGTGAGGAACTCATCGATCGCGTCCTCTTGTTGTGTATTGAGATCGATTGGCAAAGCTGCGGAAATCCGCTTAATCTCCTTGCGCCAGTCGTCGAGCAGGTTGGTGTACTCAACGAACACACGTGGCAAGCCACGGGTGTGTCGCTCGGCCAGCAGGCTGTATTTCAGCCATAAAGTACTTGACAGCTCCGGCGCGATTTTCCATGAAGCCGCGACCGACGAGATCACCTCTTCCGGGTGGCGCACCGTAATCACGGCCGCAATGTCAAATCCGGCCAGACTCGAAGCCTCAAACCACAATTTCGACAGCGTCGTAATCCTGGGATCTTTGACAACCACGAAGGGTGCGGCTGGCAGTGTGTTGAGATACGCCGTGATCTCGGCGACGCAGGCGGCCTTCTCCTCGGGGTCGAGGGCGCCGTCCTCCTGCAAGCGCAGGGACGGGTCGAACCAGGCGCTGCCGTGGCGGCGCAGGATCGCTTCGTTTATGCCGACGGCTTTGCGCGGCTCCCAGTGGCCACGTGGATTGCCGGCGTCGGCGCCCAACATGCCGGCCGGGAGCGTGCCACCGCACAACGAGAGAACGCGCGTAATTGCCGAGGTTCCGGACCGTTGTGTCCCCAACACAAACAGAACCACTGGACGGGTGCCACTCCGAGAGTGAGCGGCATTATTGGTAATCCCCACGGTGTCGACGACGCTTTCGGTAGGTCTGTCGTGCCGGGCAAAAGTCATACGAACGAAGCCTCTCAGGTCTCAAGCGGTTAGGCCGCGATGCTATCGCAGCATGGTATTGATTGCCGGGTACTGCGGGATTCGCGCAGCTCATTGTCTATTGCGCCCCGCTGGCCTGACCCGTCCACCAGCAAGCCCAGGATTGCGATACGACGGCGCCTACGGCTGCAATCGTGAACAGGGCAAGCCGCAGACTGCTGAGCTGCGCACCTCCAGCCAGCCCCGGCCTCGCGGGGATTGCGAGAGACCGGGTGTAGTGGTTTTAGATAATTTCCCGGTAGATTTGTGCGGTCTCCGCCGCGCACTTGTCCCAAGAAAACGCAGCGATCCGTGCGTATCCACGCGCCCGCAAGTCTGCCTGCAACTGCTCCCCCGTGGCGACACGTTCCAAAGCCACACGCAGATCCTCGGCGCTGTCCGGATCGAAATAGACACCCGCGTCCCCGACTACTTCTGGAATCGAGCCCGCATTGCTGCACACGACAGGGCAGCCATGACTCATGGCCTCGAGCGGGGGAAGCCCAAACCCCTCATACTTAGACGGAAAGATGAATGCGGAAGCCGCCTGATACCACGCCGCCAGCTCCCGATCAGACCCGGACTCAAAGCGCACCCGCTCACCGATACCCAACCGCCGGATCTCTCTCTGCTCACCAGGCAACAACGGATGCCCACCAAAAGCTACCAGCTCAAACTCCCGCAATATCGGCGAGCTGCTGTACGCCTGCAGCAGCGTGCTGAAGTTCTTGTATCCCAGACGATTTCCCACATACAGCAGCGAGGGCCTGCCCGGGCGGAAATCGGCCTTCGTGACGTTCGGTTCCGCTGTCATCGAATATCCAAGGTGCACAACGCTCGTACGCCCCGGATCGATGTCGAAAAGACGTATAAGGTCGCGACGCGTGTTTTCCGAGATGCAGATTATGTGGTCGGCCCGATCGACAGCGGCGCGCTTCGCAGCACTCCATTGTTGGGCGTTGGGGAACTCTTCCGGGAACAACTCGTAGATCATGTCGTAGACAGTCACCACGCGGCCCTGGGCCTTACCGACAGGCTTGAAGGCGTAGTAGGTCTCGTGCACGATATCCGGGTGGACTCCCCGCCATGCCAGCGGTGCAACATACTGATTCGCAAGCCAGAGACTTGAAACAAAACCCGGAAGACGCGCCAACGTGTAGGGCAGATGTGTGCCACGCGTGAACCCGCGGGCAGAGTCAACCGCCAGATAGTTGTTGATATGCAATGGAGCGACGACGCAAACTTCCGATACGCCCTGCGCAGGCAGGCGGCTAGCCAGCTCGAAGATATAACGCGGACCGCCGCCATATCCATATCGTTCCAGCATGAAGATGTGGTGATCAAATGCAACTTTCATAGCCGTTGGCCCCCCGTCAGCTCAGTCTTTACCATTGCCTTCACGACGTCGTTCATCCGGTAGGTCGGCGACCAACCGAGGACCTCGCGCGCCCTGGAAGCATCGCCCAAGCTCTGAGTGAGATCTGACGGTCGCTTCAGCGCTTCGGAAACATCCGTATGCTCACGCCAATCGAGGCCAACCTGCCGGAAGACACTTTCCGTAAAGTCCTCGAGGGTGTGGCTCTCGCCCGTCGCGATAACGAAGTCCGAACCGCTGTTTTGTTGCAGGGCGCGCCACATCGCGTCTACGTATTCGGGTGCCCATCCCCAATCTCGTTTAATACGAATATCGCCCAGCGTAAGACGCGCGCGCTCGCCCTTGGCGATGCGGACTGCCGCCGCCACGATCTTCTTTGTCACGAAACGCTCTGGCCGCAAAGGGGATTCATGGTTGAACAATATCCCGGTGCTCGCGTGCAGGCCATACACATCCCGGTAGTTAGCGACGAGCCAATATGCCGCCGCCTTCGCCACTGCGTACGGGCTAGCGGGGTGGAACGGAGTCTCCTCGGTTGCCGCGCAACCCTCGGTATCTCCGAAGCACTCACCCGAGCCAGCGCTGAAAAAACGCATAGGCTTTTCGAGGAAACGTATCGCTTCGAGCAGAGTACTTGTACCTACGGCAATACTTTCAAATGTTTCCACCGGCTGCTCGAACGAGAGGCCGACAGAGGATTGTCCGGCCAGGTTGTAAATCTCTTGTGGATCGACCCTGCGCAGGACCGTCATTACGCTTCGAAAATCGTTGGCCGCCATAGTCTCGAGCCGCACGCGGTCGCCGATCCCGAGCCGCGTCAAATTAGGGTGTCCGCCAACATTGGCGACGCGTGATGTACCGAAAACCTCGTAACCTTTGCCGAGCAGCAGCCGTGCCAGGTAGGCGCCGTCCTGCCCAGTTATACCGTAGATGAGCGCTCTCATGTCCTCGCTTCTACCCAGCTTTGGCAAGTTTCAGCGAACGTGACCGCATGCTCTTGGACCACTTTCCTTCGAGAGCACCGGCCGATTTTGTTGCGCTATCACGCTGATTTTCACCGTTTGCCCCACGCCGCCTCCTTACTTGGCACGCAAGACGAACCCGACTTGGTCACCACGGCCCTCCCGGTTGAGCTGCTCTGCGCGCTTCTCCCAATCCCAGAGTTGCTTCCATCCGAACGTCTGACGGATTTTCGGGTCGGTCAATGCCACATCACGCCGATAAGCTTCGCTCGCCATGAATTGGAAGCCAGCCGAATCATCGAAGGTCTTTTCTACTCGTAATCCGGCTCTATCGGCGGCGAGAGCCATCCCTCGCCGCGAGGGTATAACGATATGCCGCGGCGGATCGATCCCTACCCAGTTTTCCCTATAAATAGCCCAGGCTTCGGACGAAGGCGTCGGCAAGCGAACCAAGCAACTGCCTCCAGGCGCGAGCTTCTCGTGTGCGGCTTCAAGCGTCGCGACCGGGTCGGGCACATGTTCGAGCGAATGATTGAACATAATGAGGTCGAAGTCGCCGCTCATTTCGCTTAAGTATCGCTTCATCAACGGCACACCGCGAGGCGTTTCAGCATCGGCCTCAATGAAAGGATCTGCGCCGTACAAACTTTTGAATCCGACGGTGGCCAGCCGGTCAAGCAGAGCACCACCGCCACAACCCACGTCTAAAATTCGTGCATCGCGTTCAAGCCCAAGCTGACCGAGCATTCTGACGGCGTTGACAGCATCTCCGATGACGTAAGGAGTAATATTTTCGGACACGAGCGCGACTATTAGCGCGCCGACCAGCCGACCACCAGTATGCAACGTAAATCGGTCATGCTGCATCGTCATCCATCGAGATAACCTCGGTTTCGGTGGAACTTTGTAGGTGCAGTAATCTGATGGATAATGACGCATAAGCTCTTCGCCCTCGAGGATATCCAGGATCTGTAATGTATCGCATACGGCACAGCTATAATATTCGAACGACTCGCGCGTTCCGTAATACATCTCGCGAACTACAATAGGTTGATGGGGGCCCGTCGATCTGCACAGTCGGCACTCTTTGGTAATCCTTTTCAACTGGCCCTCCTTTAAAAAAAATTTGCACGAGGAGTCTCTAGATCTAATCGCCGCTTTCTAATTTCGTCTCCGGATGCATGACCCGTGTCTCCGGGACAGCTCCTCCGCAGGCGCACGTCGACCCGCTTGACACCTTCCACGATCGTGCGGCCAGCGTGGCTCGCAAGCCGATGCGGATTGTAAGGCGACCGATGGGCACGTCGTGGGTCACGTTGCACCGTGTCGGCCATCAAGCCAGCAATCCGGATCGGAAGTCAGCCGTTCGAAACAATCTACAGAGACTTCGGAATAGCTTGCCATATGCACATCAATTTTGTATCCGCATGCGGACGGTCGCCTCGGCACGCGGCCCAGTTGACCTACAGTCATACGATTTCGCGGTAGATTTGTGCGGTCTCCGCCGCGCACTTGTCCCAAGAAAACGCAGCGATCCGTGCGTATCCACGCGCCCGCAAGTCTGCCTGCAACTGCTCCCCCGTGGCGACACGTTCCAAAGCCACACGCAGATCCTCGGCGCTGTCCGGATCGAAATAGACACCCGCGTCCCCGACTACTTCTGGAATCGAGCCCGCATTGCTGCACACGACAGGGCAGCCATGACTCATGGCCTCGAGCGGGGGAAGCCCAAACCCCTCATACTTAGACGGAAAGATGAATGCGGAAGCCGCCTGATACCACGCCGCCAGCTCCCGATCAGACCCGGACTCAAAGCGCACCCGCTCACCGATACCCAACCGCCGGATCTCTCTCTGCTCACCAGGCAACAACGGATGCCCACCAAAAGCTACCAGCTCAAACTCCCGCAATATCGGCGAGCTGCTGTACGCCTGCAGCAGCGTGCTGAAGTTCTTGTATCCCAGACGATTTCCCACATACAGCAGCGAGGGCCTGCCCGGGCGGAAATCGGCCTTCGTGACGTTCGGTTCCGCTGTCATCGAATATCCAAGGTGCACAACGCTCGTACGCCCCGGATCGATGTCGAAAAGACGTATAAGGTCGCGACGCGTGTTTTCCGAGATGCAGATTATGTGGTCGGCCCGATCGACAGCGGCGCGCTTCGCAGCGCTCCACCGTCGGGCAGCGGGTAGCTCCTTCGGAAATAACTCGTGATGCATATCGTAGACAGTCACCACGCGGCGCCGGCCCCTACCAATGGGCTTCATAGCAAAGTAGGTCTCGTGCACGATATCCGGGTGGACTCCGCGCCATGCCAGCGGCGCGGCATACCGGTCCGCAAGCCCCACAGCACCCGGAACTACACCCGCAAGGAGCGCAGGATAGGACACATACTTCCCACGCGTGAACCCGCGGGCAGAGTCATCTGCAAGAAAGCCGTTGACATGCAAAGGCGCGACGACTGAAACCTGCGACACGCCATAAGCAGTCAGCCGGCCTGCCAATTCGAAGAAATAACGAGAAATGCCGCCATACCGCTGAAGCGAAAAGATTGCGTGGTCAAATGCCACCTTCACGGGTACCCGGCCTGATGAGATGTGCCCAGCATGATCAGATGCGTTCTGCCGCAAACTAGCACGCCTGTTGTTCAGCCCCTTCTTGCCTCGCCAACTACCATGAAGAGATGCGATGCCCCGCCATGCTACACAACGAGGAGTAGACGCCGCGATGATTCGACACCAGAAAGTTGCTGACGAGCAAGCACTGACCGGAGCAGGAATTCAGTGAAGCGAGCGTTCATAACAGGAATAACAGGACAGGACGGCTCCTACCTCGCCGAACTGCTGCTCAGCAAGGGATATGAGGTCCACGGGCTCGTCCGTCGAACATCGACGTTCAACAGGCGACGAATCGATCACCTCTATGTCGATCGACACCAGCCAGACGCACGATTGTTCTTACACTACGGCGACCTGCTGGACGGAACGCGCCTGGTCACGTTGCTGAGCACCATCGAACCGGATGAGGTGTACAACCTCGCGGCACAGTCACACGTGCGCGTAAGCTTTGACGAACCCGTACACACCGGCGACCTCACGGGCATGGGATCGATGCGCCTGCTTGAAGCCGTTCGGCTTTCCAGGGTGCAGTGCCGGTTCTATCAGGCGTCCTCGTCCGAGATGTTCGGCGCCTCGCCACCACCCCAAAACGAGCAGACCCCATTTTATCCGCGCTCGCCGTACGGCGCAGCAAAGGTATATTCTTACTGGGCGACGCGCAACTACCGAGAAGCATATGGTTTGTTTGCCGTGAACGGCATCTTGTTTAATCACGAATCGCCCAGGCGCGGTGAAACTTTCGTTACTCGAAAGATTACACGAGCCGTGGCGCGTATCAAGGCCGGCATGGAGTCGAACATCTACATGGGCAACCTCGACGCGGTCCGCGACTGGGGTTACGCGCCCGAATACGTAGAAGGGATGTGGCGGATGTTGCAGGCTCCTGAGCCCCAGGACTTCGTTCTCGCGACTGGGCGGGGTTACAGCGTGCGCGAGTTCGCCCAGACCGCCTTTGAACATGCCGGACTCGACTGGCAGAAGCACGTCAAATTCGACGACCGCTATCTACGCCCCACTGAGGTGGATTCGCTGATAGGGGATGCGAGCAAGGCCGCCGAAACACTCGGGTGGAAGGCCTCTGTACACACCGCCGAACTCGCGCGGATCATGGTGGACGCCGACATCGCTGCATTGGAATGCGACGGCACACCATGGATTGACAAGCCGACATTCCACGGTTGGGGCTAAACAACTGGATGGACTACCGTGTCGGCGCCCTTGACACCCCCGGATGGCCAGAAGAGATGAAAGACGGGTAGTTGCGATGCATCCATGCGTCCTCGACCGCGAGGTATACACGCTTACCGCGCATTCGATCGAGCTCCCCTAGCCGCCTTTCGTCTGCTTAGTTATTTCCAAGTTCACAGGCCGTCGTAACTTATCCGGGAAAATGAAAGTACGGGCGATGCGCTTGTGCGCCGATGGCCGGTGTGTCGCAGAAATACCGCCGGCTGCCCTTTTGTATGGATTCGAGATCTCATTGATGAAAAAAATGTTTCCGCGTGAGAAGCAGTGGCCGCGTCGTTGGCGCTTAGCGGATGGAAGGTACGCGGAAACGGGATCCTAGTGGTCTCGCACACGACATTTCTGCTACATCCGCTCGTGCGCTACATCGGTCGTGTCTCTGCGCCACTTAGGCGATTCTGCGCGAAGAGTGCGGTGGTAAGTAGACAGCTTAACCGTCGGACTCGGCGGCGCTCCGGTAGCCGCGGACGGCGATCGGGATGAACACCGCGAACAGCACGAGCGCCCAAAAAAGAGTTAGCGCCAGGGGCCACAATAGCGGACCACCGTGGGCCAGTCCCCACATCGCCTCAATGGGTGCCGACATCGGTTGCATGCGAACGAATGGCCGAAGCCAGTCAGGGTAGAGCATGATCGGAGTGGTACCAGGGTTGAGGAACGCCAGCGCAACGGTCCCGGCCGCCAGCCAGGTCATGAGGGCGACGCCATTGGTGCGGATGGCGAACGCCATTACCAACGCCGTGAACGCGACCACCACGATCGGGGGGATCAGGACGTACACCAGTACGGTGGCCCAGCCGTGCGTGAAACGCAGTCCCATCGCAACTCCGAGAGCGGTGATCAAGACAGTTCCCAGCAGAGCGCGCACGGCCTCGGCAGTCAATCGTCCGGTGAGCGCGCTTGCCCGGTGTACCGGCAGCACCCACATCCGGCTCAGCAGCCCCGAATCGCGCTCCATCGCGATGCCGAGCGAAGTGCTGAGGGCGCCGAAAACCCCGGACAGTACCGCACACACCGGAACCAGGCCGTAAACACTCTCGACGCCGGTGAGCTTGTGCACCCGCTCGTCAAGCACCGCCACGTAGACGAGTAAGAGGCAGACAGGGACGATCAGGGAGCCCACCAGCACAGCACGCTCACGGCGCCACTCGGTGAGGAGTCGACCAGCCTGCACCCAGCTCTGGATCAGCAGCGAGCCTTGCGTCGGGGCCTGGTGTACCACTAGGTCCGCCTCTGCAGCCGCAGCGTGATCGCGCCGAAGACCAGCACCATCCCCCCACACCAACCCAGGCTGGCCGCCAAATTGCCAAGCGCCACATGCCCGGAGCCTAAGCCCCGCAGCGTTTCCGCGACTAGTGACAGCGGCTGGTTACGTACGTAGGGGCGCAACCACTCGGGGAAGGTGTTCTCGGGCGCGATCCCGGTGGACAGCATGAAAAGCAACAGTTGGGGGACAAACAGTACGTGGCTGGTCCCTTGGGGGCTGCTGGTACTCGAACCAAGCGCGTCTGCGGCGAGTGCCACGGCTAGGCCCAGCAGCAACGCGATTGCGACAAAGGCCAGCGCGTACCCCAGTCCGCCGGTAATTCGGAACCCGAATGCGTAGCCGGCGGCGATCGCCACCGCCAATGCCAGCGCGGCACGGACCAGGGTCGCCACCATTCGGGCACTCACCGGAACTGCCGCGGCGATCGGCAGCGTCCGCAACCGCTCCCCCATCCCATGCAGGTGATCGCGTGCAGCACGGTCCGCGGTCAGCATCGCTACCAAGACCACTGCCTGAATGGCGACCGCGGGGACCAGGTACTGCGAATAGCTGACGTGTCCGGTGTCGACCAGGCCGTGCAGCGCCAGGGAAAAGCCGACCAGATATCCGACGGGTGAGAAGATTTCGAACACCAGCCCGCCGTCTCGCGCAGCGGCTAGCAGCGCGCGCTCGGTAAGGGCGCCCAGGGCGGTCATGGTCGGGCAACGGTCCGCTCGGTGAGGTACAGGAATGCCTCGTCGAGCGAAGGTTTGCGCAGCGAGATGTCGATAAGTTCGATGCCGAGTGCATCGACTCGCCGGAACACCTCACCCAGCGTGGCCACCCCGTCGGGGGCGCGCACCGACACGAAGTTCATGCCGGAGTCGATGTCGATCCCTTCGAGGCCGGACAGCGCCGCCGCAACCGTTGGCAGGTCAGCCGGATTGGCCGGGGTCACCTGGCAATAGCTGGCGCCCACCCTGCGCTTGAGGTCCTCGGCCGTACCGCTCGCGATGACCAAACCGTGGTCGATGACCACGATCGAGTCGCTCAGCACGTCGGCCTCTTCCAGGTACTGCGTGGTCAGCAGTACGGTGACGCCCTGCAGGGCCAGCGAGCCCACCAGCGACCACATGGAACGGCGGCTACGTGGGTCGAGCCCGGTGGTCGGCTCATCGAGGAAAAGCACTTTCGGAAGCACCACCAGGGCGCTGGCGAGGTCGACGCGCCGCCACATCCCGCCGGAGTAGGTGGATACCCGCCGATCGGCTGCCTCGACGAGGTCGAACTGTTCGAGAAGCTCGTCGGCGCGAGCCTTTGCCTGCTGGCGAGGCAGGCCCCGCAGTCGGCCAAACAGCACCAGGTTCTCCCGCCCCGTGAGTAAGGGGTCCATCCCGGTGAACTGGCCCGCCATCCCGATGCTGGCACGCACTCGGCCGGCCTGGCGAACGACGTCGTATCCACTGACGAAGGCACGGCCCGAAGTGGGGCGGATCAAGGTGGACAGGATGTTGATGGTGGTCGTCTTTCCCGCGCCATTGTGGCCAAGCAGGCCGCAGACGGTCCCGGCCGGAACTGAGAAGCTCACGCCGTTGAGCGCCGGCGTGTTTCCCCCAAATGTCTTCGTGAGGCCGACAACCTCGATCGCCAGTGGGCTCACCGCCCGAGTATTTCATGGTCGGTGTACGGATGTTGCCGTATGGCCCGTTGACGACGTATCGCGGATGGGGACGCCTTCGTCTGCGTCGCCACGCCGGGGGCTGAGCGTCCAAAGATCCGCTGCATTCCAACTACCCTACAAGAATCACTGCGCCTCAACGCATTTCGGGCCAGAAGTGACCAGCTGATTGTCAACTGCAGAAGTCGATCAACGGAAAGCCCGGGCAATGACTGCTCGCATCAATTTGTTCGCCATCGCCACGACGCGGGAATCTCGGTGTGCCGACAACGTGGCTTCGGTCTCGGTAAGCGGGTGAGCGATCACGGCCGGCCACTGCTTCTTCTGATTGATCGATGGTGGCTCAAGCTCCATGAGGCGCTTACGCGCGGCTGTGGCGTCCGTGCTGTCTCGCGCGAGCACCACGAGACCTGCGCGAAGCCACGGCAAAGTGGAAAGAGACCGCAGCGCCAACGACTCGAAATAGAGGGGGTACCAGCCAGCTGAGGCAAACAAGTCCAGCATGTCTGGAAGCGTTTCGTCAGACTCAAGCTGTGTGTCCGCCGTACGTGAAAGCACTATCCGGTCCCGCGCATGCCGCGTAATGTTTTCGACTACCGTGCAATCGAACTTCGCAGCTTTATGGTTCAGCCCCGCGCAAATCACGAGATCGAACGTTTGCTTTAGGTCCAGCGGTTTTCCCAGATCGGCCTCTACGTATTCGTCAACTTCGAGGTACTTTGGCCTGGTCTCGACACAGTCGACTCCTTTTATCCGGCTGGCGCCATGAAAAGCGAAGTACTTAAGGTACACCCCGGACGTACTACCGACCTGCAGTACTGATCTGGGACAATGGCGCTCTGCGAGATAGCGGAAAGGCGGCAGGTCAATATATGGTTCGGCATCCCGGCGGTTAATCCGGTTCGTGAATAGCCATCTTCGATGCCGTTGCGGCCGCTTTTTGCGGTCCGAATCATGCAAGAATTGAACGTCTGAGGCGAGGCCAGAAAGATGCGCCTCAGGGTTAAAGATTCTGTCGATCGACCTCACAACTTTTTGTAGTGACGTGGTAGTGGTCGCCGGGCGCGTAGTCAAACATGCATAAGCTGGCAGAACAGGGTCGCGGACGACGTCACGCGGCCACTCGAAGTCGGATTTTGATAGCTGCGCATATTTGAGAGCTTCTAGCGTCAAGTCTTGGGTGGTGAAGGCGGGGCCACGAATGATGCGGTCGTAGACTACTTTCCAATGGATACCATGAGCGACGTCCAGCCGATATCGATTCCGCTCTAAATTGGCGATCCACCCGACCAATATCTTGCTGGTGAACTGCTCGACGCTTCGCACCGGAAAGTGAGCAATAGTCACATCACGCAGCTTCACTTTGCGCAAAGGCAAACCTGCGTAACTGACCCCGTGGTTGCCCTGCTTGACGCTGAGTTTCATATCGAGTTTGGGCTTAGTGACGATTATTGGCTTATACCAAGGTTGCTCAACCGCCCGCCGATGAGTAATGCTCCGTAACGGATCCGATACGTTACCTTCGGGCCCCGTTGGCGCAGGTATATAGGTGCGCCAAGAGTACTGCGCCTGGGTACCCGGACGCAGAGCCCGCAATTGGGTATATAGCGTTTCCCGCGACGGCGCTACAATAAACTCGTCAGCATCTAGCAAGAACACGAACCGCGGCCCAAATATTGGCACTACCTTTCGGTACACGGCGGTTACGATTTCCGCTTGAAAATGACCTACCACCGGATCGTCGAATACGACGATCGGAAGTCCTTCTCGTTGTAATTGTACGAGAATCCCACGAGTGTCATCGACCGAATCATTGTCGATGATGACCAACAAATCCATCAAGCTCAGGTTGTGCCGAACAAATGCTTCGATGACATCGGCTTCATTTTTTACCATCGCTATGCCCAGCGCTTCAATCATGCGTGCAACCTACTCACGTTCACATCTCGTCAAGATAAAGCGGAGAATCCGATGTTTCGGTGGCGAGCAGGCCGAATCGTGGCGGCCTTTCATGTTCGAAGAGCAATATAACGGCTGCCTCGCTCTCGTTGGCCTGAGGGGGCGGTCTGGCGCCGATGGCATTGACTCCGGAGGGTACGGCGGCGACGACCATCGCGCAGCGCTCCGCTCCGGTCAGACAAGACGCTTCACACGGGCGAACTCTTCCACAAGATCGGCGGCGCGGGCGACGCTTTTGGTGGGTTCGGTCATGCGAGAGGCGAAATCACGAGCGCGGGCGGCGTATTCGGGTGCCAGGATCCGGCGCAGGTCCTGGACCAGCGATTCAGAAGTAGTGGCCGCGAACCGGCGTGCGGTCCCTACCTTCAACCGTCTCACCGCCGCTGCCCAAAAAGGCTGATCGCCCGACGTCCACCAGATCAACGACGGGACTCCCGCGCGGAGACCGGCGTGTGTGGTACCCGAGCCGCCGTGATGAACGACGGCACGGCAAGCAGGGAAGATCCTGCCGTAATTTGCCATGCCTATCACTTTGACATGTTCGAATTGCGGTGCGCCGCTGGTGAAGTCACGCCCGCCGGTACAAACCAACGCCCGCTCGCCCAGTTGCGCACAGGCGACTCCGATCATTTCCAGGGTGGTGGCCGGTGATTCGGCCGCGATGGTCCCCAGGGCGAAGCAGATCGGCGGTTTTCCGGAAGCAATCCACGATGCGACCTCATCGTCGTCCTCCGTGGTTAGCCCCATTGTCAGGGAGCCTACAAAGGGACGCCGCGGGCCCCATCTTCCCCATTCGGCCTCCAAGTCTGGAAAGAACGCCTTGTCGTAGGCCTGGATTTCCAGCGATCCCCTTTCCACGATCCGCCTCGCCGCAAAACGCTTTGCGGCGGGTAAGCCCAGTTCACGGCGCTGCGCGTTCTCAGCGCTCTTGTTCATGCGCCAACAAAACCAGTCGTGCACGGTCATTGCTGAACGAAGCAAAGATGGTGGCACGCGATCGAAAAGCTGGCCGTTGGGGCGTATAGGAAAGTAGTGCAGCGTGGCGAACGGGATGTCGTTTGCCTCCGCGACGCTGATCGCTAGATCCTGATAAAGCAGACCACTGCACAGCAGATCGGCCCCTTCGGCCAGCGAAGCCAGCGTCTCGCTCATTTCCCGCCAAGCCCGAAGGCAGGGCTCCCAAAGCTCGCGCACCAGCCTGATCGGCTCCCTGATCGTCCAGAGACTTCGGAGCAGGTTCGGCCAGAAGCCGCGAAGGAATTCCTCGTCCCAAAAAACCTGCAGCTCGGGACCGTAGGCATAGGCCGCAAGCCCGGCCTCTTTCGCGAAATCAACGAAGTTGGGCGGGACGGCCATACAAACCTCGTGCCCTCGACGCACCAATTCTCTGCCGAGAGCAACGGAAGGCTCGATATCTCCACGACTCCCATAGCTCGCCAGCACCAGCTTCATTCGGTGACCACTACCGACTTGTGGCTCTGCGCGCATCGTTGATTCACTCATGCACGGCGCCATCAGTTCGTGGTCTGTGCGACGGAAAAGCCGTCCAGTTTTCGCCACTACTTCTGTCGCAGCGCATAACCTCCCCTTACTGGCCATAGGGCACCGACATCTAACTTTCCGTCATCTGCGAAAGCCGACGCAAGGGGGTTTCAAGAATTCGAGGCGATTGGTGCTCGCAGCACAGGATTGGTCATCGTGACGGCGGCGGCCATCCGGCACATCCGCACACAATCCCCTTAGCCGGCGACGGCTCCCGGCTCGAAGAACGGCGCGCCGTACTCGGTCACCGGCTGGAAGCCGCGCTTGCGCGCCTTCTCGGCGGCCTTGCGAATCAGGGCGTAGATGCCGACGAACGCCGCGTGATCGGTCATCACGAACGGCGTCAACAGCCGGTTGTGCACCAGCGAGAAGGCCACACCGCTCGCCGGGTCGGTCCAGCCGAGCGAGCCACCCAGCCCGACATGGCCGAAGCCGGGCATCACGTTCCCGATGGGCAAGCTGTGGTAACCCAGGTGGAACGCGAGCGGCATGAACAGGTTTCGGTCCGGGCGCAGGCTCCGCCGACCGGTCAGGCCGGCTACGAGCTCCCGAGACAGGAACCGGATGCCGTCGACCTCGCCGCCGTTGGCGATGGCTCCGTACATGCGTGCCAGCCCACGGGCCGTCACCACCCCGTTGGCCGCCGGGATCTCCGCATCCAGCAAGGGGGTGTCGCCCTGGACCGCCGCGACCATGCCCGGGAAGTACATGGACCGGAACCCGCCGGACAGCTCGTTGGCCACCTTGCGGGTCACGAAGCTGAGGACCGGGTTCCGCACGAGGTTCTGCGGCGCGACGACCTGGGCGACCTGAGTCGGCGCGCCAGCCGGCGGGCGACCCAGATACAACCCGTCGGTGCCCAGCGGCTCGGCGAGCTCTTCGCGGATCAGCGCTCGCATCCCTTTTCCGGTCACGCCCCGGGCGAGGCCGGACATCAGCCAGCCGAAGGTCAGCGCGTGATAGGCCGACTTGCCCAGCAGCCGTCCCGGCGCCGCCGCGGCCAGCCGTTCCTCCATCACGACGTGGTCGAGCAGGTCTTCGGTGCTGGCGCCGCGCAGGCCGGACAGGCCGGCAGCGTGCCTCATCACGTCGCGCACGGTGAGGTTCGCCTTGCCGTTGGCCGCGAACGCCGGCCAGTACTCGGCGACGGGCGCGTCGTAGTCGATCAGCCCCCGGTCGGCGAGCCGGTGAATGACGGTGGCCGCCATGCCTTTTGTCGCCGAGAACACCATCGGCGCGCTGTCGGCCGACCACGACGTGTGGCCACCCCGATCGGACCACCCGGTCCAGACGTCGACGACCGGCTGGCCGTCCAGATACACCGCCAGCGCGCCGCCGCCGAAGCGGCGGGCGGGAAACATGCTGGAAAAACTGCGAACGACGCATCCAAAGTGTGAGTCCGCCGCGCCGGACACACGGTGACCTGCGTCAAGGTCATCGTGGACAGGGACCGCGCGGCGATCGACTCGGGTTTCCACCGTCACATTTTTGAATTTACTTGGATTTCACACCTTCCCGGAGCGAAATCGGATTGTTTATCTATCCGTTATTCTGACGCGGCCGTTAATATTTGCTCGGCCGCCAGCGCGGGGGTCAACTCCCCGGCCTTGACCTGACGTTCGATGTCGGCGCGCATCTTGCGCACCTTCGGGTTGGACAGCACCCGATCCAAGACGGTGTCGCGCACCATCTGCCACGTCCAGTCGACCTGCTGGGCGCGCCGGCGCGCCTCGAACTCGCCGGCCTCGGTGAGCACCTGACGATGACGTTCGATGGTGTCCCACAATTCCTGCAGGCCGGTCCCCTCCGTCGCGCTCATCGTGAGGACCGGTGGCCGCCAGAGTGTTTCACGGGGATGTATCAGCCTGATCGCCGAGGACAGCTCGCGGGCGGCCATCCGCGCCTCCGCGAGGTGCTCCCCGTCGGCCTTGTTCACCACCACGATGTCGGCGAGCTCCAGCGCGCCCTTCTTGATGCCCTGCAACTGATCGCCACTGCGCGCCAGGGTCAGCAGGACGAAGGTGTCGACCATGTTGGCCACCGTCACCTCGGACTGACCGACGCCGACGGTCTCGATGATGATCACGTCGAAACCGGCGGCCTCCAACAACACCACCGTCTCGCGGGTGGCCTTTGCTACGCCGCCCAGAGTGCCCGACGTCGGCGACGGGCGGATGTACGCATCCGGGTGCACCGCCAGGCGGGCCATCCGCGTTTTGTCGCCGAGGATCGATCCACCGCTGCGGGTCGACGACGGGTCGACGGCCAGCACCGCCACCCGGTGGCCTTGCTCGATCAGATGCATGCCGAGGGCCTCGATGGTGGTGGACTTCCCCACTCCGGGGGTCCCGGTGATGCCGATGCGGTGCGCGTCGCCCGAGTCCGGCGTCAGCGCGAGCAGCAGCTTCTGCGCCTTCTCGTGATGGTCGGCGCGGGTGGATTCCAGCAGCGTGATGGCCCGCGGCAGCGCCGCGCGGTCGCCGCCGCGAACGGCGTCGGCCAGCTCGTCGACGGTGTCGCTCTTGCGGGCTGCCATCTAGTCGAGCGTGTAACCCAGTCGCTCGGCAAGCTTGTGCAGCAAGCCGATCGCGGCCTCGGCGATCACCGTCCCGGGCGGGAAGATGGCGGCGGCCCCGGCCTCGTAGAGCTCGTCGAAGTCACCGGGCGGGATCACCCCGCCGACCACGATCATGATGTCGGGCCGCCCCACCTCGGCGAGCGCGTCGCGAAGCGCCGGCACCAGCGTCAGGTGACCGGCGGCCAGCGACGAAACGCCGACGACGTGCACGTCGTTGTCGGCGGCCTGCCGGGCCACCTCCTCGGGCGTGGAGAACAGCGAGCCTACGTCGACGTCGAAGCCGAGGTCCGCGAATGCCGTCGCGATCACCTTCTGGCCGCGGTCGTGACCGTCCTGACCCATCTTGGCCACCAGAATCCTGGGCCGGCGGCCGTCGGCCTCGGCGAACTTCTCGACTAGTTCGGTGGCGGTTGCGATGTTCTGGGCCTTTCCGGCTTCGTCCCGGTAGACGCCGGCGATGGTGCGGATCTCCGCCTGGTGCCGGCCGTATACCTTTTCCAGCGCGTCGGAGATCTCGCCGACCGTGGCTTTGGCCCGGGCGGCGTTGATCGCCAGCGCCAGCAGATTATTACCCAACCCGTCCTCGCCGGCGCGACCATGCGCGGCGGCGGCCCGGGACAGGTCGGCGAGCGCGGCCTCGACGGCGGACTGGTCGCGGCCCGCCCGCAGCTCTTTGAGTTTGGCCAGCTGCTCGGCGCGCACGCGGCTGTTCTCGACCTTGAGGACTTCGACCTCTTGGTCCTCTTCGACCTGATACTTGTTGACGCCGATCACCGGCTGGATTCCGGAGTCGATCCGCGCCTGGGTCCGCGCGGCGGCCTCCTCGATGCGCAGCTTCGGGATCCCCTCGTTGATGGCCTGGGCCATGCCGCCGTGCTCGGCCACCTCGGCGATGTGCGCCCGGGCCCGCTGCGCGAGCTGGTGGGTCAGCCACTCCACGTAATACGAGCCACCCCACGGGTCGATGGGCCGCGTGGTGCCCGACTCCTGCTGCAGCAGCAGCTGGGTGTTGCGCGCGATCCGAGCGGAGAAGTCCGTGGGCAGCGCCAGCGCCTCGTCCAGGGCGTTGGTGTGCAGCGACTGGGTGTGCCCCTGGGTCGCGGCCATCGCCTCGATGCAGGTGCGCGCGACGTTGTTGAAGGCGTCCTGCGCGGTCAGCGACCAGCCGGAGGTCTGCGAATGTGTGCGCAGCGACAGCGATTTGGGGTTCTTCGGATTGAACTGGGCCACCAGCTCGCTCCACAGCAGCCGGCCCGCGCGCAGCTTGGCGACCTCCATGAAGAAGTTCATTCCGATGCCCCAGAAGAATGACAGCCGCGGCGCGAACTTGTCGATGTCCAGGTCGGCGTCCAGGCCCGCCTTGATGTAGTCGACACCGTCGGCCAGCGTGTAGGCCAGCTCCAAATCGGCTGTGGCGCCGGCCTCTTGGATGTGATAGCCGGAGATCGAGATGGAGTTGAACTTCGGCATCTTCGCGCTGGTGTAGCCGAAGATGTCGGAGATGATGCGCATCGACGGCTTGGGCGGATAGATGTAGGTGTTGCGCACCATGAATTCTTTGAGGATGTCGTTCTGGATGGTGCCGGCCAGCTTCTCCGGCGGCACCCCCTGCTCCTCAGCGGCCACCACGTAGAGCGCCAGGATCGGCAGCACGGCGCCGTTCATCGTCATCGACACCGACACCGACGACAGGTCGATGCCGTCGAAAAGCTGACGCATGTCGAGGATGGAATCGATTGCCACGCCGGCCATTCCGACGTCGCCCTGGACACGGGGATGGTCGGAGTCGTAGCCGCGGTGGGTGGCCAGGTCGAAGGCCACCGACAGGCCCTTCTGGCCGGCCGCCAGGTTGCGGCGGTAGAACGCATTCGACTCCGCCGCGGTGGAGAACCCGGCGTACTGGCGGATGGTCCACGGCTGGTTGACGTACATCGTGGGGTACGGGCCGCGCAAGAAGGGCGGTTCGCCGGGAAAGCTGTTCAGCGGGTAACCGCCGGCCACCGCGGCGGCCCGGTCGGCGCCGATGTACACCGGTTTGACGGCGATGTCTTCGGGCGTGTGCCACTCGAGCTGATCGGGCGTGTACCAGTGCGCCGCCGCGGCGGCCGCGACGTGCTTTTCCACGGCGGCTTCGGTGGGCGGCGGCAGCGGGCGTTCGCCGTTCAGCGGGACGTCGGCGAAGTTACCGATCACGGGTGCGGTTGTGGTCATTGCGGTTACGCTCCCAGTCGAGTGAGCAGGTTCGAAAGGGCCTCGACCGCATTGATTTTCGCGGTCAGGAATTCGTCGGGCCGGTGCTCGGCGTCGCCCATGGCCTTCTCGGGTCCAGCCAGGTACACCCTCGACACACCGGCGGTTCGGGCCGCCTCGACGATCGCGGCGGCCTCGTCCTGGTAGCGCTTATCGGTACCGCAGATGACTGCCGCGCTCGGCGATCCCGCGTCGGCGACCGCCTTCGCGACACCGGCAGCGTCGACCGTGCCGGGGTTAACGGCTTCGATGCCGCCCGATGCCAGCAGGTTAGCGGCGTAAGTGGCCCGGATGTTGTGCTCTGCCAGCGGGCCCAACGGAAGCAACAGCGCCTGCGGGCGCGCGCCGGTGCGGGCCAGAAAGGCGTCGGAACGATCGCGCAACGCCTCGAATGCGGCGGCGTACCGCTGCAGGTTGCCGGCAGCCAGTGGCGAACCCGACGAATCATCATGCGGCAGAGCGGGTTCGGTGAGATTCGGGAACTCGTTGACACCGGTGATCGCGGTGCGGCGGTGCGCGATGTCGTCGGCGCGTCGGGCGGCGACCTCGGCGATCTGGTCGGCGACGTACTCGCGGGCCTCGACGAACCCGCCGCGCGCCTCGATGGCCTGGAAGTGCTCCCAGGCCTGCTCCGCGAGCCGGGCGGTGAGGTCCTCGACGAACCACGAACCGCCGGCGGGGTCGAGCACCCGGCCGACGTGCGACTCCTCTAAGAGCAGCAGCTGGGTGTTGCGGGCGATCCGGCGCGCGAAGCTTCTCGCCGTGCCGGGGAAGCCGCCCGGGATCGCCACGTCGAACGGGAGCACCAGCACGGTGTCGGCGCCGCCGACGCCCGCACCGAAGGCGGCCAGCGTGCAGCGCAGCATGTTCACCCACGGGTCGCGTTGGGTCATCATCGGCAGCGACGTTTCGGCGTGCACCGTGACGGCGCCGCCGTCGGGGTCACCGACGACCTCCGCGACCCGCGCCCACAGGTGGCGCACGGCCCGCATCTTGGCGAGCGTCACGAACTGGTCGTCATCGGCGGCCAGCCGGAAACTGATCTGCCGCAACGCCTCCCCGACCGACATGCCCGACTCGGTGAGCGTCCGGAGATAGGCCACCCCGGCGGCCACGGTGCCGGCCAGCTCCCACGTCGCGTTGGCGCCCAGGTTGTGGAAGGCGGGCCCGTCGACGGTGATCGCACGCACGCCGCGCTCCCGGGCCGAGTGCTTGGCGACCGCGACGACCTCGTCCACCGCGGGCACGGGACGATCGCTCAGTGCGGCGGTGAAGGGGTCGCCACCCAGGTCGATCGAGAGTATTTCGCGCTGGTCTGGTTCGACGCCGGCCGCCAACGCCAACATGACGTCGGCTGCGGCGGAGTAGTCCGCGCCCGCGTCGACGATGACCGGCGCCATGCTCAGGTGCACGCCCTGCAGGGCGTCCGCGAGCTGGTCGACCGTCACGCCGGATTCGCCCACCCGCAGCACCAGCGCGCTGGCCCCGTTGCCAAGTGCCTCGAGCACCGCCGAGTTGACGTCCTGGGCCGCGACCCCGGCGACGCGATCGGCGGGGAACGCCTCGGCCACCTTCCAGCCGGACTTGACGTCGCGCAGCGCATCGGCGCCCCGCACGAAAGGCCACTCGCCGGGCAACGGCGGTTCCGGCAGCTCGTCCAGCGCCGTGTACAGCGCCCGGACGGCGATGCCGTCATAGGTCGGGGTTTCCAGCAGCCGCTCGGGCTGGTCGCCGAGCTCCTCGGGGTCCTTCCGGGTGCTTTTCGATAGCACGCCGGCGACCGCACTGCGCCAACGCCCGCGAACCTGTTCTAGTTCGGCGAGGTCGGGTACATCAATGGACACCGATTGCTCCCTTTTTTGCCAGCAAATGGGGCCTGCGACTTACTAATGAGGCTAATTGATCGAGCCTGTCGGCTGAAAACCGCGCGGCGTGACCAGCGAGGCCGGCCGGTGATGAAACGCCAGCCTCGGGAAACGAGTTATTCATCTGCGCCCCGTAACCTTTACAAGCGTGACGGCTTCCGCCACCTGCAGAATCAACCGGACGCTGCGCGACCTCGGCGGCGCGCTGGGCGCGGCCGCGCGTCTGCTGTCGCGGCCCCGGGCGATTGCCACAGTGGTCGGTATCACACTGTTGATCGCGGCCGCCTCATGGCTGCCAGTGCCCACCCCGGTGCAGATGCGCGATTGGGCGGAGTCGGTCGGGCCCTGGTTCCCGTTGGCGTTTCTCGCCGCGCACATCGTGGCCACCGTGGTGCCGGTTCCGCGGACGGCGTTCACCCTGGCCGCCGGGCTGCTGTTCGGCCCGTTGACGGGTGTGGCGATCGCGGTGGTTGCCAGCACCGCGAGCGCGGTGATCGCGATGCTGCTGGTGCGCGCGGCCGGCTGGCGGCTGAACCGCCTGGTTCGCCATCGATCGATCGACACGGTGGACGAGCGCTTGCGGCAACGGGGCTGGCTGGCCATCTTGTCGCTGCGCCTGATCCCCGCCGTGCCGTTTTCAGCGATCAACTACGCCGCCGGTGCGTCGACGGTGCGCGTCCTGCCGTACACGCTGGCCACGCTCGGCGGCCTGCTGCCCGGCACCGCCGCCGTGGTGATCCTTGGCGACGCCCTCGCCGGTCACCCCAGCTCGCTGCTGTACCTGGTGTCGCTGTGCACGGCGACCCTGGGTCTGGCGGGCTTGGTGATCGAGATCCGCCACTACCGCCGGCACCATCGCCGCGCGCACAGTTCCGTCGGAGACCGGCCCTCCCCCGAGCCGGCCGCCATCAGCTGATCTCTCGCAACGAATCTGACTAATCGCCCCGGCCGCCCTGGCCGAAGCTGGCAAGCTGGGACGCAGAACTGCCGGCATCGCGCTCAAAGGGGGGCTGTTGGCCGGAACCCAAGCGTCGTACCCGCCGCGGTCCAGGATGCATTCCGCGTTGTTGGTCATCGCGTCGCTCTTCTGCGCCACCGCCTTCATCACCGCCGTCTACACGCTGTCGAGGAACACCGGCCCGGCCCACGAACCCGCCCCGCCGCCGCTCCTGTCGCCGATCGATCTGCCCGCGTCGACTGCCGTCGGCCCCGGTGCCGGCATTTACGTGCAGTACGCCGATGGGTCGGGCGGAATGGGCTGCACCGCTGGGTTTTTGGTGCGCACCAGCACCGGTCAGGCAGGTGTCCTCACCGCCGGCCACTGCAACCGCTCCGGCGGGGCCAGCAAGGTGACGATGAACTTCGCCGGCATCCTCCCCTACGCGACGCTTGGCACGTTCAGCCAGACGGTCAGCGAGGGAGTCCACAGCGAACAGCACGACATCGGGCTCATCGTGCTCAACGGCGACACCATTCCCCAGAACCCGGCCGTCGGGGCCTCCTTGCCGGTCTCCGGCGTCGCCACCGACCTGCAGCCCGGCCAGGAACTGTGCAAATTCGGCATGGGCTCGGGCGAAGCCACCTGCGGTCCGATCACGGAAGTCACCGGCAGCAAGGTCGTGTTCATGGCGCCCGGCCAGTGCGGCGATTCCGGTGGCCCCGTCTATCTCAATGAAAGCGACGGCACCGTTCGCGCCGTTGGCATCCTGATTCGCGGGGGCGACCCCTCCGGGCCCAAGCGCGGGTGTTTGGCCCCGGCGAAGTTCTCGGTCGCCGAACTGATCCAGCCGTGGCTGGACAATTGGCGTCTCACCGCCGTGACCGCGGCGGCCGCGTCCGGCTGACGCTTCGCGCGCGCGTCTTCAGGTTTGCTTCAGGCTGACTTTCTACCGTCGCGGCACCGATGTGGTGCGCGTAGCGCATTTGCGCACCCAACGGGGTGAATGACGCCGACAGCAAGGAGAGATGGAGCGAGTGAAGATCAAACAACTCATCGCTGGTTCGCTGCTCGCAGGCGCCTTCGGGGCGGCCGCGGCCGGCTTCGGGGTCGCGGTGGCGAGTGCAGATCCGCCGCCGCCACCGCCGCCGGGGCAGCCGGGACTGCCGCATCCGGGGGGACCGTTCGGCGGGCCGCCGGGGCCGGGTGGACCGGTCGGGCCGCCGCCACCACCGGGGCCGGGCGACCCTTTCCGGCCACCGCCGCCGGGATTCTGACGCCGGGCTGGCCGCACGGAGTGGTGGCCGCCTCACCCGGGGCGGTCACCACTCACCTGCGCTACCGGCAGGGTGAGCCGGAATTCGGCACCGCCGTCGTACGGCAAACACACCAGCTCGCCGCCGTGGGCGCGGGCCAGCGCTCGGGCGATCGGCAGGCCCAGCCCGGCGCCGCCGTGGTCGCGGGCGCGCCCGGCGTCCAGCCGCACCAGGCGCTCGAAGATTCGCTCCCGCTCGTCGTCGGGAATGCCGGGCCCGCTGTCGGTGACGGTCACCTCCGCCGCGCCCTCGTGCATGCGGACGTCGATCGTGATGGCGCCTCGCGGCGGGGTGTAACGACGGGCGTTGTCGAGCAGATTGGACAGGATCTGCGCGAGCCGGGTGGGGTCCGCGTTGACATTCAGCTCGGCCAGACCCGTGCGACGGACGGCGAGTTGCGGCGCCAGCATGGCGGCTCGGTCGGCCTCGGCATCCGCGATCGCGGCCAGGTCGACGTCATGGGTGTCCAACGGCAGCCCGGCGTCGATGCGACTCAGATCAAGCATGTCCGAGACGAGCCGGCTGGCGCGGCGAGCGTCCGAAAGCAGCAGGCTGGCCCGGCGATATTGAGCGCCTGCCCCGTCGTCGCCTTGCTGCTGGGAGGCGCTGTTGGCGAGCTGCTCGGCGGCGACCTGAATCCCGGCGATCGGGGTGCGCAGCTCGTGGGCGGCGTCCACCAGGAAACGCCGGGTGGCCGTCTCGGCGCGCTGGGCCGCGTCGGCGGCCCGCTGCGCCCGGTGCTCGGAGGTCTCCAAAGCGTCCAGCATTCCATCGAAAGCGATTGCGGCGCGGCCTAATTCGGTATCTGCGCGGTCGGGGCGCAGCCGCCGCCCGCGATCACCCGTCCTGATGTCGTTGGCCAGCGCGGTCAGCCGGTCCAGCGGGCGCAGCGCCACCCGGCTGACCGCCACCAACAACAGCGCGGCGACAACCAGGGTTGCCACGCCCGCCCCGATCATCAGCAGTCGCAGCTGGTGCGTCACCTGTGTGGTTTGGGTGGTGTCGGCGACGAGGATCACCCGGGCGCCATCCGGCAGCGGACGCACCAGGGCCGTCGCGGTGGCGTCCGGCGGGGGTCTCTTATACACATCT